>NZ_JAHCVJ010000003.1:300000-511291 GCF_018476885.1 Geoanaerobacter pelophilus | reverse complement strand
TTAGATGTGGACCGGGTGCTGACCGAGGAAGAGGCGACCATTGTGCAGCAGGTGGCCGCCAGTGACGGCATTCAGGAATGATCGCGGTAATACGCTACATAATAAATTATAGGAGCTCTTTATGGATTGGTTCAGAAATTTAAAAGTCAGCACCAAACTGATCACGATGGTTTCAGTGGTTCTGGTTCTTATGGCAATTATGGGGGGGATGGCCCTGCAGCAGCTTTCCAAGGTTAATGCCTCAATGGAGGAGCTTGGAGCCAATGTCATCCCTTCCATAAAACAGCTCGCCAAGATCAATGAAGCAGTTGGCTCGTTCCGTCGCGCCGAGTTTCAGCACATCCTTTCTACGGAAAAAGCGGATATGGATAAATATGAAAAGCGGATGACGGAAACGATTGTCAATCTTAATAAGATGTTCAAGGAGTATGAACCGCTTATTTCATATCCGGGGGAAAAAGAGTTGTATGGCGAATTCAAAAAAAATTGGGACGCCTTCCTGATAGAACATGAAAAGCTGCTGGACCTGTCGCGCCAGAACAAGACTGCTGAGGCGATGGCTTTTCTTCGCGGTAATTCGCAGAAAACGTTTTTCGCTGCCCAGGAGGCGCTGGGGAAGGATATGGTGCTGAACGAAAAAGGGGGCGATGATGCCTTCAAGAAAGGCAAGGCTGTATATTCCAATGCTCGCAGTATTGTGCTCGGTTCGATTGCCGTTGCGCTCCTTATAGGAATTGGGCTGGCGCTGCTGGTAACCCGCATTATCACTGCCCAGCTTGGAGGCGAGCCGGTCTATGTGGCCGAGCTGATGGCCAAGATCGCCACAGGAGATCTGACTGAAGAGGTGAAGATCAAGGACAACGACACTACAAGTATGTTGTATGCCGTCGCTAATATGGTGACGAATCTGCGCGATATAGCCTGTCAGACGGTAGAGGCGGCCAACCAGGTCTCCATCGCCGCCGACCAGATCTCCGAAGCCAACCAGAGCTTCTCGCAAAAGATCACCGAGCAGGCCGCATCGGTCGAAGAGACCACCGCCGCCATGGAAGAGATGGGGGCCTCCACCCGGAGCACTGCCGAGAACGCCCGTGAGGCCAACAACCTGGCGCGTAGCAGCAAGACCGTTGCCGAAGACGGCACCGTGGTCATGGCCGATACCATAATGGCTATGAGCGAGATTAACAAGTCATCGGCCAAGATAGCCAACATCTCCAACGTTATCGAAGAGATCGCCTTCCAGACCAACCTGCTGGCGCTGAATGCCGCAGTAGAGGCTGCCCGAGCCGGCGAGCACGGCAAAGGGTTTGCTGTAGTAGCTGCCGAGATCCGGAGCCTGGCCGGCCGGACCACGCAATCGGCCAAAGAGATCACCACCCTGATTGAAGACAGCGGTGAGAAGACCGGCCGTGGAGTGCAACTGGCGCAGGAACTGGACAAGAAGCTGGGCGAGATCGTCTCCGGGATCAAGAAAGTGACCGACCTGATGGACGAGGTTGCCGCTGCCGCCGCCGAGCAGTCATCCGGGATCAACCAGGTCAACACCGCCATGGGTCAGGTAGATCAGACCACCCAGCAGAACGCCTCCCTGGTTGAAGAGACCTCCGCCGCCGCCGAAGAGCTGGCAGCCCAGGCAAAGGGGCTGCTGGATGTAGTCTCGTTTTTCAAGGTAGAGGACAGTGGTCGGAGCGCCAAGGGTGCGCGAGGCCGTAAAACGCCCCAGGTCTCCCTGGCCATGCCCGCCAAGGGTGGATTCCGGACAAAGGCAGCTGCCCGGCAACCGGCACTGCCTGACCGGTCCCAGGCGTCCGGCAGTGAAGACGATTTCTCGGAGTTCTGACAGGCCATGGCCCTCCGGTGCATTGCTCGGAGAGCTGATTATCAGCGGATGAAACAGGACAGGGACGATGCCGGAAACATACGTGCCGGACAATCTGCAGATCAGTGACGAGCTCTTTCAGCTCTTTGTCGAGTTCATCTATGACTTTGCCGGGATCCGGCTCAACGACCAGAAAAAGACACTGGTGACCTCCCGTTTCCAGAAGCGGTTAAGAGCGCTCGGATTGACCAGTTACCACGACTATTACAAACGGGTCAAGCTGGACCAGGACGAGTGCGTCATGATGCTCAACTGCATCACGACCAATACCACCAAGTTTTTTCGAGAGAACCACCACTTCGAGTTGCTACGTGATGAGTTGATCCCCTCCCTTCTGGAGAGCAGGCGTTCGACCAGGAAGATCCGGATCTGGAGCGCGGGGTGCTCCACTGGAGAGGAGCCTTATTCCATCGCCATCAGTGTATGGGAGTCATTTCTGGAGTGTTTTCCCGACGCTGATCCCTATGACCCTTTTTGCGGCTGGGATGTCAGGATCCTGGCCACTGACATTTCGACCGATGTTCTGGCAGCGGCGCAGCGAGGGTTATATAACATTGATCAGATCCCTGCAGGAGTGCCGAAAGAGCTTTTGCAGCGCTATTTCCTCAAAGGTAGCAAGGATTTCAGCGGCATGGTGACGGTCAAGGAAATGCTGAAGCGGATCATCCGTTTCCGGCGCCTCAACTTCAAGGACGCTACTTATCCGTTTTCCGGAAAGTTCGATATAATCTTTTGCCGCAATGTAATGATCTATTTCGACGAGGCAATGAAGAGCCAATTGTTGAATAAATTTCATCACTACCTGGCTCATGACGGGCATCTGTTTCTCGGCCACTCCGAGACCATGTTTGCCAGCAATCAGTTCAGCCCGGTGGGTATAACCGTATACCGCAGGCATTGACATGAAACGGATTATTCTCAATATCGGCGAGCTTGCCGTTTCAAAGGAGGCCGCGATCCTGGAAACCATCCTGGGCTCATGTGTCGCTGTCTGCCTGTGGGATGAAAAATTGCGTATCGGCGGGCTCAATCATTACCTGTTGCCCTATGAACAGCCGAACACTCCGAAATCGACCGTATATGGAGCAACTTCCATCGAAACGCTTGTGAAGCGGATCATCGAGGCCGGCTCAGATGTGCGCAATTTACAGGCGCAGATCTTTGGCGGCGGCTCGGTCATAACCGATCTGGACAACATATTCAATATCGGCGTTGATAATGTGCGCATCGCGCAGGAAAAACTGCACGAGTATGATATCCCTATAGTGGGTTCTCATGTCAGGGCAACGCATGGCATTAAAGTGGTTTTCAGGACCGCGACCGGCGAGGTGACGGTGAAGCCGTTGGGCCGGGTGGGCGCACATCACGTTTCCGGGAGCGAAAGCGATGCCTTTCGCAGGCAGCTGCCGCCCTGCAAGGCGTGTATCATGTGCGGCAGCTGTGCTGAGCTGACGGAGCGAAGACGGCGGGGGAAAAAGGGTTAGATTACTGGAGGCATCATGGCTGGCAAGATCAAGGTACTTATCATCGACGATTCCGCTGTTATCAGGGCGCTGCTCACGGAAATCCTCAACGAGGCCCCGGACATCGAGGTTGTCGGTTCGGCCCCTGATCCGATCTTTGCCAAGAACAAGATCATCAGCCTGATGCCGGATGTGATCACGCTTGATGTCGAGATGCCGAGGATGGATGGCCTGACCTTTCTGGAAGAGCTGATGCGTACCAATCCGTTGCCGGTGGTGATGGTAAGCTCTCTGACCCAGAAGGCCTGCAACACCACCCTGCGTGCCCTGGAGCTGGGGGCCATAGACTATGTTACCAAACCGTCAATCGACATCTCGGAAGGTCTGGCCGATTTGGGTAATGAGATCGTCAGGAAGGTGAAGATTGCTGCCAAGGCGCGAGTCCGGCGCTCAACGTTGCCAATAGCTCAACCAGCTGCGCCGCGTCCGGCAGTTTCCTCACTCGATACCAGCAAGATGGCCACCACGGACAAGCTGATAGCCATTGGCGCTTCTACCGGTGGCACTCAGGCGATCACCGAGGTGATCATGGGCATGCCGGAATCGGTGGCTGGCATTGTCATTGTTCAGCATATGCCGCCGCTGTTCACGAAATCCTTTGCTGTGCGTCTGAACGATATGGCTCGCGTACAGGTTAAGGAGGCGGAACATGGTGACAGGGTACTGCGCGGCACCGCCTATATCGCCCCCGGAGGCAAGCATATGGCGGTGCGTCGCAATGGGGCCATGTATTACATCGAGCTGTCTGACGGGCCTCCGGTGAATTATGTGAAGCCGGCGGTTGATATCCTTTTCAGGTCGGTTGCTCTGCATGCCGGCAGGAATGCGGTTGGTGCGGTGCTGACCGGCATGGGCGAAGACGGTGCCCGTGGGTTGAAAGAGATGCGGGACCGCGGTGCCGTAACCTTTGCCCAGGACGAGGCAACGTCGGTGGTCTTCGGCATGCCGAAAAAAGCGATCGAGATGGGGGCTGCCGAACGCGTACTGCCGTTGCCGCAGATCGCTCGTGCGTTGATGGATGCCATTTAGCAGGTTGCGGAGTCTGACATGGTCGAACGAAATGTGATCCTCATTGTGGATGATATCCCGGAAAACCTGAGGGTGCTGGGGGATATGCTGGAACAGGAGGGTTATGAGGTGCTGGTGGCAGCCAGCGGTGCTGAAGCGCTGGAGAATGCCCGGGCAACACCGGCGCCGGACCTGATCTTACTGGATATCATGATGCCGGGAATGGACGGTTATGAACTCTGCTACGTTCTCAAGTCTTCAGAAAAGACCTGGGACATTCCGATCATCTTCATCACCGCCATGACCGGCGAGGAAAACGAGCAGAAAGGTCTGGAACTCGGGGCTGTAGACTATATCCGTAAACCGTTCAAGCCGCACCTGGTCAGAACAAGGGTGCGCAATCAGTTGGAGTTGAAGCGGTATCGGGACCATCTCGAAGAACTGGTTGATATGCGTACCGCAGAGTTGAAAGGTGCCAAGGAAGCGGCTGAGGCCGCCAATCGCGCCAAAAGCGCCTTTCTGGCGACCATGAGTCATGAGCTGAGGACTCCCTTGAATTCGATCAACGGCTTCACCGACCTGATTCTGAGCAAGGTTTATGGCGAACTTAGCCCGCTCCAGGAGGAATATTTAGGCTATGTGCTGGAAAACGGTCGCCACCTGCTGGCCCTGATCAACGATATCCTCGACATTTCGAAGATCGAAGCGGGTAAGGTCGAACTGGAACTTACCAGGGTCGATCTCCGGGACCTTTTTGCCGGTACGCTGCATGTCGTGAAGGAGCGTGCGGACCGGCATGACATTCGGCTCATCGACGCTATCGACAGTGCTGTGCCGCGGAGCATCCGCGCGGATGAACGTAAACTGAAACAGGTGCTGATCAACGTCCTCTCCAATGCCGTGAAATTCACGCCGGACGGCGGATCGGTCACTCTGGCAGCCCGCGCCGTAACTGCTGAGGAGTTGCATGCCAGTCCGGCTTGCCGGCAGATCGTGGCCGGCGAAGCCTTACTGATAACAGTTATCGACACCGGAATCGGCATCAGACCGGAGGATATGCAGCGGATTTTCGAGCCGTTCGTGCAGGCTGACAATTCTTCGACCCGAAAGTATGAAGGCACCGGCCTGGGTCTGTCACTTTCTCATAAACTGGTTGCCCTTCATGGGGGGGCAATCTGGGCGGAATCAGACCAAGGTACACCGGGGAGCGTCTTTTACATAGCGCTTCCCATGAGTGAGTGAAAAACGATCCGATTTTTTATCCCGCACAAGGAGAACAACCATGAGGATTCTTATTGCTGAAGATGATTTTTATTGTCGCAAGCTGATGCTTGCCTGTCTTGCCCCTCTCGGCGAATGCGATGCGGCCACCAACGGTCAGGAGGCGTTTGATGCCTTTGCTACAGGGCACAAGGAAGGAAAACCTTATGACCTGATCTGTCTGGACATCATGATGCCTGAAGTTGACGGGGTGGAGGCTCTGAAGAAAATCCGCGACATGGAAGAAGGGGAGCTGGGGATAAAAAGGCGTAACCGGTGCATGATAATCATGGTTACTGCACTTGAGGATATGAAGATGATCATGTCGTCATATCACTCGTTATGCGACGCCTACGTAATGAAGCCGATAGAGCAGCGCCAGCTGCTGGAACAGGTCCGACAGCTCGGCTTCAACGTTTAAGTTATGCCCCGCTTGCGGGCCGGAGCAATCAGTCTGAATTATCTCCGGAGGAGCAGTGGCTTTCGGGGGGGATCGTGGATTAAAGAGGCATCATCTATGACAGATAAAAGTCCATGCCTGTTCGGCATATTCTGGCTGCTGCTCTTCATCGTTGCCTGCCCTGTTGGGTACGCTTTTGCCGAAACTGTTCCCCGCTCTATAAGTGTTGTCATGGATGATAACTACCCTCCTTTCAGTTTCAGAGACAGTAGTGCTCAACCTCAAGGCATACTGATCGACCAGTGGCGTCTTTGGGAGAAGAAGACCGGGGTTGCGGTAAAAATATGCCCCATGGACTGGGGCAAGGCTGTCAGCGGCATGAAATCCGGAGAGTTTGATGTTATCGACACTATTTTCAAGACCGAGGAGCGCTCCCAATGGCTTGATTTTACCAAACCCTATGCCAAGATCGAGGTCTCGATCTTCTTTGACAAGCATATCTCCGGCATCACCGATGCCGCCTCACTGAAAGGCTTTTCCGTAGCAGACAAGCGTGGCGATGCCATGATCAGCATCCTTAAGCAGAGCGGCGTTGACAATCTGCTGCTCTTCGACAGTTTCGAGGAGATCATCCGGACCGCAAAAGAGCGTAAGGTAAGCGTGTTCGTGATGGGTACTCCTCCCGCCCTTTATTTTCTCAACAAACACGGCATTGTCGATCGCTTCAAGCAATCTGCCCCACTGCACACCGGCTATTTCCATAGAGGGGTCAAAAAGGGGAACAGTGATTTGTTGTCACTTGTTGAAAGCGGTTTCGCCCGTATTTCCCCTGATGAGCTGAAACGGATAGAGACCAGATGGTATGGTGCAAAGCCGTTTGATAGCAACTCACTCCGTCAGCTATTTGGGATCGCCGGGGGACTCGTTCTGCTGCTTATCATCCTGAGCGCCTGGAATTACACCTTGCGTAAGACGGTAAGCTTGAAGACGGCAGAGTTGAACAAAAGCCTGGAGACCCAACGGGCAAATGCCTCGTTCTTAAACACCCTCATGAATACCATGCCGGACCTGGTCTGGCTGAAAAACGCAGATGGCATCTATCTTTCGTGTAACAGGATGTTTGAGCGGTTCTTCGGTGCGAGCGCTGCTGATATCGTTGGTAAAACCGACTACGATTTCGTGGACCGGGAGCTGGCAGACTCATTTCGTGAACATGACCGCAAGGCCATGCTTACGGAGGGTCCCAGCAGCAACGAGGAATGGATAACGTTCGCCGATGATGGCCATAACGCGTTGCTGGAGACCATAAAAACGCCGATGTATGATGCCGAGGGTAAACTTGTCGGTGTCCTTGGGGTCGGCCGCGACATTACTGAGCGCAAAATGGTGGAGGAAGAACTAAGGCGCCATCGAGAACATCTTGAATTCATGGTGGAAGAGCGGACCTCTGAGCTGCTTCTTGCCCGTGATGCCGCCAATGCCGCCAGTCAGGCCAAAAGCATGTTCCTGGCCAACATGAGTCACGAGATCAGAACGCCGATGAACGCGGTGCTCGGGTTCGCCCAACTGCTGGAGACTGATCCCTCTCTTTCTCCGGAAGGTCACAACAAGGTTGCCACTATTATGAAGAGCGGTGAACATCTGCTCTCGATAATCAATGACATCCTGGAGATGTCCAGTATTGAGTCCGGAAGGGTGGAGATCAGGAATCAGCCGCTTTATCTGGCCGGCCTGCTGGAGGATCTGGCCGGGATGTTTCGCTTAAAGGCGGAAGAGAAGCGGCTCTCCTTCGGGCTTGATCTTGCCGATAATCTTCCTCGATACGTTGTTGCCGATTCCGGCAAGCTGCGCCAGATTATGATCAATTTGCTGGGGAACGCGGTCAAGTTTACCGAATTCGGCTCTATAGTCTTGCGTGCTGCCCCGGCTGGCACCGACCGGATATTGTTGGAGGTGTGCGATACCGGCTCCAGCATTTCTTCTGAGGAGCAGGCTAAGCTGTTCCGTCCGTTCGAGCGAGTCAAGAGCGGCGAACAGGCAGCAGGCGGCACCGGGCTCGGGCTCGCCATCAGCCGGGAATATGCCAGGCTGATGGGGGGCGACATAACCCTGGAGAGCTCGGCTGGCCAGGGTAATTGCTTCCGGTTTGTTTTTTCGGCGCCACTGACTGCTGAAGCTCCGACAGTTCACGATATTTCGCATCGTGTGGCCCGACTTGCTCCTGGCCAGGGAGAGGTCCGGGTCTTGGTGGTTGACGATTTGGATACCAACCGCCAGCTCCTGCGGGAGCTGCTTGAACTGATCGGCTTCACTGTCGATGAGGCGGCAAACGGTCTGGAAGCCATTGCAAAGGCGCAGGCTAGACCGCCGCGGGTTATTCTCATGGACCAGGTCATGCCAGATATGGATGGCATGGAGGCGACCCGCATCCTGCGCAACAACTTTGGTCGGGAGTCGCTGGCCATCATCGGCATAACTGCCAACGCCTTCAAGGAGTCTCAGCAGCAGTTCTTCGACGCAGGGATCAATGGTTTCGTTGCCAAACCGTTCCGGGCCCAGGAGCTTTACAATGTTCTGGCTCGCCATGCCGGGGTACAGTTCGAGTTCGAGGAGAAGGGGTCCAAAGCAACAGAAGTGGCGGCTACGAAGCCTCCGACCCTGGAAAACATGTCTGCTGAATGGCTGCAATCTTTCAGCGAGGCACTTAACAGGAAAAACATCACTCGCATCCGCAGGCTGGGTGAGCAGGCGAGAGAGGCAAATCCGGTCCTCTCGGCCTGGATCCTGGAGCGGGCCGGATTGTACGATCTGGAAGCTTTGAAAAAGCTGGGCATCGCCAACTGATAGCGAGATCAAGCCTATGTTCACCATGTTCAGGAATCTCAGGCTGAGCGTCAAGGTTTCCCTGCTGGGAGCAGGCAGTGTAATGATTACTGCGGTCGCCCTGGTGTTGCTTGCGGTGTGGCAGAGCGGGCAGTACAACCGGCTTGCCCAGAGCGAAGTCGACTTGTTGATCAATGCCGATCTGGACCACATCACCCAGGGAGTCTACAATCTCGTCCGAACGGAGAATGAGGCGGTCCAGCAGCAGGTCAATTACAACCTTAATGTAGCACGGCATTTGCTGGCCAGTGCCGGTGGCATCTCCCTGTCGCAAGATACCGTTAAATGGGCTGCTATTAATCAATTCACCAAACAGGAATTGCAGGTGCAGCTTCCCAGGATGCTTGTGGGAAACCGGTGGCTGGGACAAAACATTGAGCCTGGAGTCAAGACCATTGTGGTTGACAATGTGACGCATTTGGTCGGCGAAACCGCCACCATCTTTCAGCGCATGAACGACAACGGCGACATGATTCGCGTTGCCACTACTGTGCAGAATGAAGCGGGCAAACGCGCAATCGGCACTTTCATCCCGGCAGTCAACCCTGACGGCGCTCCCAATCCGGTCATCGCAGCTGTTAAGGCAGGGAAGGCCTACCACGGACGCGCCT
Organism: Geoanaerobacter pelophilus; assembly: GCF_018476885.1. Taxonomy (NCBI): domain Bacteria; kingdom Pseudomonadati; phylum Thermodesulfobacteriota; class Desulfuromonadia; order Geobacterales; family Geobacteraceae; genus Geoanaerobacter; species Geoanaerobacter pelophilus. Next base: position 501,727 of record NZ_JAHCVJ010000003.1, on the reverse strand, counting down.
ATGTGGTCAACAAGTGGCAGCTCACCGCCTACGAGCCGCTCAAGGACCGTGCTGGCAACCTGGTGGGAATGCTTTATGTTGGCATTAACCAGAAATCTGTTGAGTCGCGGGTGCGTCAGGCCATTTTGCAGACCAAAGTCGGCAAGACCGGCTATGTCTATGTTCTGGGGGGCAAAGGTGAAGGTCGGGGACGCTATATCATTTCCCAGAGAGGCCAGCGCGATGGCGAAGATATCTGGGAGACTAAAGACAGCAATGGCAATTATGTCGTCAAGTCGATTATCGCTAAGGTTACTGCTCTCAAGGCCGGTGAACTGACCACCGAGCGCTATCTCTGGCAGAACCCAGGTGAATCGGCACCCCGCTGGAAAATTGCCCGGCTTGCCTATTATGAGCCGTGGGATTGGGTCATTGGCGCCAGCGTTTATGAAGAGGAACTGCTGGCATACCGGTCATTCCTGAGTGACGGCCGGACCAGGATGACCAATTTCATGGTTGTTGCCGGATTGCTGATCACCATATCGGTGGGTTTTCTCGGTGTTTTCTTTGCTTGGACCATCATCCGCCCTGTCCGTCAGTTGCAGTGCGCCGTGGAAACCATTATCAACGGTAACCTGGACCATACGCTGACTGTCAGTTCCGATGATGAGCTAGGCGCTCTCTCCAAGGCCTTCAACCTGATGACTGAACGGCTCAATAAGACGATGAAAGAGCTTGAAGAGAATGTCCATTTTCTCCAGACCCTCATGGATGCCATACCCAATCCGATATTTTTCAAGGATATCAACGGCGTCTACCGGGGGTGCAATGTGGCCTTCACTGCATATCTCGGGCAAGAGAAGGACATGATCATCGGCACATCGGTCTATGATGTCTCTCCGAAGGAGTTGGCCGATCAATATCATGAAAAGGACATGGTTTTGATTCGTAAAGGCGGAGTGCAGGTTTATGATTCTACCGTCCGGTTTGCTGATGATACCCTGCATGATGTGATCTTCAATAAAGCGACGTACACCAATGCCGATGGCAGCCTGGGGGGGCTGGTCGGGGTAATCCTGGATATCACCGAGCGGAAACATGCCGAACAGGAACTGGCGCGTTATCGAGACCATCTTGAAGATTTGGTGAAAGAGCGTACGGCGCAGCTGGAGGTTGCTATTGCCAACCTATCTCTGGCCCGAAACGCAGCCGAGGCTGCCAATAAGGCCAAAAGCATGTTCCTGGCCAACATGAGCCACGAGATCAGGACGCCGATGAATGCGGTGCTCGGTTTTGCCCAGCTGCTGGAACGTGACCCGTCGCTGTCGCCACTGGCCCGCAACAAGGTTGCCACCATCATGAAGAGCGGCGAACACCTGCTTTCGATCATTAACGATATCCTGGAGATGTCGCGCATCGAGGCCGGCCGGGTCGAGATTCGTACCGAGCCGATCGACCTGGCGGCTTTGTTGAACGATCTGGCGGTGATGTTCCGGCTGCGGGCCGAGGAAAAGGGGCTTGCCTTTACCCTGGAATACCTTGCCGACCTGCCGCGCTATATCGTAATCGACCTGGGGAAACTGCGGCAGATTCTGATCAACCTGTTGGGCAATGCGGTCAAGTTCACCCATAAGGGGGCGATCACCATGCGGGCGATGCCGGCCGGTATCGATCGAATCGCGATAGAGATCCAGGATACTGGCATCGGCATTCCGGCTGAGGAGCAGAAAATGCTGTTCCGCCCCTTCGAACGGACCCGGAGTGGCGAGCAGGCAGCTGGCGGCACCGGTCTCGGGCTGGCCATCAGCCGCGAATACGCCAACCTGATGGGCGGAGAGCTGACCGTTGCCAGCGCGGTCGACAAAGGGAGCTGCTTTCGTTTTGAGTGCCCGGTGCAGATATGCAAAGAAACGCCTAGCTTTGTTGTACCTCCGCAAAGGGTTATTGGTCTTGCCTCAGGTCAGGAGGAGCTTCGGGTCCTGGTGGTTGACGATCTGGATGCCAACCGTGAGTTGCTGCGAGTGATGCTGGAACCGCTTGGGTTTATCGTTGATGAGGCGGCAAACGGTCAGGAAGCCGTAGACAAGGCCCAATCCCTGCTGCCGCGCATCATCCTGATGGACCTGGTGATGCCGGGTATGGATGGGGAAGAGGCAACACGGACCATCCGAAGCAGTTGCACGAAAGCCCCGCCGGTAATCATCGGTATCAGTGCCAGTGCCTTTGATACCCAGAAGCAGCAATTTCTTGATTCCGGGATTAATGCCTTCATTGCCAAGCCATTCCGGGAACAGGAGCTGTTCGAAGTGCTGGCCCGGCATGCCGGAGTACTGTTTGAAACCGGCGAGGATGAAGCAGTTACAGGTATCCCTCCCCGGCAGCCCCTCCCAACCCTCGACAAGATGTCGGCCGAATGGAACGAAGCGTTCCTCGAAGCGCTGGCCCGCAAGAACATTACGCGCATCCGCAAGCTGGGGGAAGAGGCGCGAGCGTCTGACCCGGCTTTATCGGCTTGGCTGCTTGAGCGGGCCGGGATGTATGATCTGGAAGGAATAAAGCAGTTGGTTGATGACAGGCGATTGGAGAAAATGCCATGACAGCATCACGCATTTTTACGCTCCGCCTGGCAGCAGGTGTAATTGTTATCAACCTGTTTGTGTACCTGCTTGTCGGTCTGTCAATGTACCAGATCCGGCAGCAGTATGAGAGGCAGACAGGTTTCTCCACCTATAATCTGGCCCAATCCCTGGAAACCAGTATCTTCAGTGTCCTGGAAAAAATAGATGTAGCGTTGTTTGCCGTGGTGAACGAGACCGAACGGCAGCTTCTCGGTGGTGGCATTAATGAAAAGGCGCTGGAGGCTTATATCGCTCAACAGGACCGGCAGTTTTCCGAGCTTAGCGGTATCCGGATAGCCGATGCAAAAGGATATGTCTGGTTGGGGCCGGAAGTCCCGTCAGGCAGACGGATAAATATTGCTGATCGGGACTATTTCCGCAGGCATTTGGAAAACCCGGATGCGGGGTTGGTCGTCTCAAAGCCGGTATTGAGCCGGGTTACCGGGAAATGGCTGATTCTTATCGCCAGACGCATTAATCTGCCGGATGGTACGTTTGCCGGTGTGGTCTATTGCGGTATCCCGCTGGAATTTTTTGCCAAACTCTTCTCTTCCTTTAATATCGGGGCGCATGGCGCAATTTCTTTTCGCGACCATGAACTCGCCATAATTGCGCGGATCCCGGAACCGCAAGGGATCGGCAGTGCCGTGGGAAATAGGAATCTGAGTCCCAAGATAATAGAACTTATCAAAAAACAACCAGAGACCGGTACATATACCGGTGAAGTCAATTTTGATAGAATTGTCCGGACCATCAGCTATCGCAAGATTTCCAAGTATCCGTTGTATGTCTTTGTCGGCCAGGCTACCAGCGACTACCTTGCCTCCTGGCGGAAAGAAGTGGCTTTGTCGCTATCGCTGCTCTCCCTGTTCACTCTGCTGACGGTAGTTTCTGCTTGGGTAATTTCCAAAAAAAGAACTAATGAGTTGTTGGCATTCGATGAGCTGAAGCTCCATCGCGAGCACCTGGAAATGCTGGTTGACGAGCGGACCGCCGAACTGCTTCTGGCCCGTAACGCGGCTGAGGCTGCCAATAAGGCCAAGAGTATGTTCCTGGCCAACATGAGCCACGAGATCAGGACGCCGATGAATGCGGTGCTCGGCTTTGCCCAGCTGCTGGAACGCGACCCGTCGCTGTCGCCAATGGCCCGCAACAAGGTCACCACCATCATGAAGAGCGGCGAACATTTGCTTTCCATCATCAACGATATCCTGGAGATGTCGCGCATCGAAGCCGGCCGGGTCGAGCTGCGGACCGAACCGGTTAATCTGGTGGCCCTGTTGAAAGACCTGGCGATCATGTTCCGGCTGCAGGCTGAGGAAAGAGGGCTTGCCTTCACCCTGGAATACCTTGCCGACCTGCCGCGCTATATCGTAATCGACCTGGGGAAACTGCGGCAGATACTGATCAACCTGTTGGGCAATGCGGTCAAGTTCACCCATAAGGGGGCGATCACCATGCGGGCGATGCCGGCCGGTATTGATCGAATCGCGATAGAGATCCAGGACACTGGCATCGGCATAACACCTGAGGAGCAGGAAAAGCTGTTCCGCCCCTTCGAGCGGACCCGGAGCGGCGAGCAGGCAGCTGGCGGCACCGGTCTCGGGCTGGCCATCAGCCGCGAGTATGCTCGCTTGATGGGGGGCGAGATAACCGTAAAAAGTACAACAGGAGATGGGAGTATCTTTCATTTGGAGTGCCCGGCGCCGGCGACTGCAGTTATACCCGCTTCAGCAGATGCTCCTTGTCGCGTGACCGGTCTTGTCTCTGGTCAGGGAGAGTTGCACATTCTGGTGGTCGATGATCTCCCCAGCAACCGGGCATTGTTGCGGGAGATGCTGGAACCTCTGGGGTTTATCGTCGCTGAGGCGGCAAACGGCAAAGAAGCCGTTGACAAAACCTTGGCGCTGAAGCCGAGGGTCGTCCTGATGGATCTGGTGATGCCCGACATGAATGGGGAAGAGGCAACACGGACCATTCGCAGCAGTTGCCAGAAAGAACCGCCGGTAATCATCGGCATCAGTGCCAGCGCTTTCGATACCCAGAAGCAGCAATTTCTTGATTCCGGGATTGATGCCTTCATTGCCAAGCCATTCCGGGAGCAGGAGCTGTATGAGGTGCTGGCCCATCATGCCGGGGTGCTGTTTGACATGGGTAAGGATGAAGCGCTTACAGATAATCACTTTGAGAGCTGGAGGCCAACCCTTGACAAGGTGTCTGCTGAGTGGCGCAATGAGTTCCGGCATGCGTTGGCACGGAATAATATCACCCGTATCCGCAGGCTGGCGGAAGATGCCAGGGAGTACGACCCTGAGCTTTCTTCTTGGCTTTTGGAGCGGGCCGGTCTGTATGACCTGAAGGCATGCAAAGACCTTTGTGGCGGGATTGGCAACGGAGCTGACCAGCAAAAGTGCGGCAACTCCCTCGCCGATGGTGAAGCGGCCGATTGTGCGCGTAACTAGTAGACATCGCAGTTCGCTACTGTAAAGTTTAGGGAAAGGTGAACAGGAACTGGGTGCTTACTTAACGGCACTATAAAGGAGTAATCAATGGAAACATTGAGAGCGATGCGTAAGTTTCTGATACCTGAAATTGTTTACGGCAATGATGCGCATCGCTTGGTGGGGCACTATGCCGAGCGCTTCGGCCTGCGTTCCGTTCTTGTGGTAAGTGACCCGGGTGTCGCTGCTGTGGGGTGGACCGGGCGGGTCGTTGAGGTTCTGGCCGGAGCCGGTGTTACTCCCATACCATTTACTGCAGTCACGCCTAACCCAAAGGATCATGAAGTAATGTCGGGCGTAACCAGGTATCGGGAGGCCGGTTGTGACGGCATTGTTGCCGTCGGGGGAGGCAGTCCGATGGATTGTGCCAAGGGGATCGGCATAGTCTGCTCCAACAAAGGCAAGATTCTTGATTATGCTGGGGTGGACCAGGTGCCGTTGCCGATGCCGCCTCTCATCTGCATTGCCACTACTGCCGGTTCCGCGGCGGACATTTCGCAGTTTGCCATTATTACTGATACGTCAGACCAGAGAAAATCAGCCATTGTCAGCAAGTCCGTGGTGCCTGACGTTGCTCTCGTTGACCCGGTTCTGACCATGACCATGCCGGTCGAGCTTACTGCTTGCACCGGAATGGACGCGCTGGTGCATGCCATCGAAGCCTATGTGTCCAATGCCAGTTCGCCATTTACGGACATTCATGCCCTTCATGCCGTCCGCCTGATTGCCCGCAATCTGTCTGATGCCATTAATGACCCGCTTTCGGCTGTTGCCAGAGATGCCATGATGTTTGCCAGCACCCAGGCAGGCATGGCCTTTTCCAATGCCAGCCTCGGTGCGGTTCACGCCATGGCCCACAGCCTTGGTGGGATGCTGGATTCTCCCCATGGCGCCTGCAATGCCCAATTGCTTGACTCTGTTATTGCCTACAACTTTCCGGCTGCGCCGCAACGCTATCGGGAGATCGCCCAAGCCATGGGTATGGAACTCGATGGCGTTGATGACGGCACGGCCTGCGCCTTTTTGGTAGCCGGAATCGCGCGGTTAAGGGAACAGATCGGAATTACTGAGACCCTTTCCGGCCAGGGGGTCACCCGAGATCATCTGCCGCTACTTGCTGCCAAGGCCATGGAAGATGCCTGCATGGTGACCAATCCCCGTCGACCAACCCAGCAGGATATTGAGGGAATCTATGCGCAGGCGCTCTGACCAAACGGACAATTGGGATGAACTGCGTGCCCGGATCATTGGTCTGGGTGAACAGTCATCCCGCAAGAGCTACTACCCCGAGTTGCGGGATCGGGTGAATGAATTGGAAGAGACCAAGAAGTCTCTGGCCGAGCTGAATCTGTTTCTCCAGGCGGTTATGAATGCGGCCACCGAGATCGCGATCATCGCTGCGAACCCGGAGGGAGTGATAACCCTTTTTAACCGGGGCGCCGAAAAACTGTTGGGATATCAAGCTGAAGAGGTAATCGGCCGGGTTACTCCTCTTATTTTTCATCTGGACACTGAGGTTGCCCATCATGCCGAAGAATTGTGTGCCATGTACGGCGTTGCCGTTAGCGGGTTTCAGGCATTTATCGAGCAAGCCTCACGTAATGGGTCGGATAAGCGGGAGTGGACCTATATCTGCAAGGATGGCCGGCGGGTTCCGGTAGAGCTGGTGGTTACCGCCATTCGCGAAGAGGGGGCAATTACCGGCTATCTTGGCATGGCCGAAGATATCTCTGAGCGGAAAAAAACGGAAGAACATCTGCGACTTTCGGAGCAGAAATATGCCAGTAGTTTTCAGATGATGCCGGATATGGTCGGCATTACGCGAATAGCTGACGGTACCTTTATTGAAGCCAATGCCGGTTTTGAAAAATGGACAGGATGGTCGAGAAGCGAAATAGTCGGCAGGACCTCTCTGGAGCTAGGCTTATGGGAGCCAGAGGTCAGGGCCCATGTTGTCGAAACCGTCAAAGCAAAAGGACGGGTGGAAAACTATGAATTCAAGCTCGGCACCAAATCCGGAGAAAAACGGGTTGCCTTGATGTATATGGCCCCCATCAATGTCATGGGGGAGCAGTGTCTTCATTTCATGGCTCGGGATATTACCGAGAGTAAGCAGGCCGAGCAGACCCTCCGTAACGAACGCGCCAGGCTGCACACCTTGTTGCAGACCATTCCCGACCTGATCTGGCTGAAAGACCCCACTGGGGTCTATTTAGCATGCAACGCCCAGTTTGAGCGGTTTTTCGGCGCCAAGGAGGCGGATATTGTTGGCAAGACCGACTACGACTTTGTTGATAAGGGAATTGCTGATTTCTTTCGTGAAAATGACCGAAAAACCATGGCAGTCGGCAAGCCGTGTAGCAACGAAGAATGGATCACCTTTGCCGACGATGGCCACCGGGCACTGTTGGATTCGACAAAAACCCCAATGTACGACGTTGAGGGTAACCTGATAGGCGTCTTGGGGATTGGTCGTGACATCACCGCTCGCAAGCAGACGGAACAGGAGTTGGCGCAGTATCGCGATCACCTGGAATATGTTGTGAACGAGCGCACCATTGCACTGTTGCATGCCCGCGACGCAGCCAATGCCGCCAACCAGGCCAAGAGCATGTTTCTGGCTAACATGAGCCACGAGATCAGGACACCGATGAACGCGGTGCTCGGTTTTGCCCAACTGCTGGATCACGACCCGTCGCTGTCGCCCATGGCCCGCAACAAGGTTGCCACCATCATGAAGAGCGGTGAACACCTGCTCTCTATAATCAACGACATTCTGGAGATGTCGCGTATTGAGGCCGGCCGGGTCGAAGTTCACAGCGAACCGGTTGACCTGGTCGGGTTGTTGCAAGATCTGGCGGCCATGTTCCGGCTGCGGGCCGAAGAGAAGGGGCTTGCCTTCACTCTGGAACCGCTCACTGATCTCCCACGCTATATCGTCACCGACCTGGGCAAATTACGCCAGATACTGATCAACCTGCTGGGGAACGCAGTCAAGTTTACCAAGGCCGGTTCAGTGTCATTGTGGGCATTCTCTGTTGGTAATGACCGGATAGCCATCGAAGTGCAAGACACCGGGATCGGCATTACGGCTGAGGAGCAGGAGAAGCTGTTTCGCCCCTTTGAGCGCACCCGGAGCGGCGAGCAGGCTGCCGGCGGCACCGGTCTTGGGTTGGCCATCAGCCGCGAATACGCCCACTTGATGGATGGCGAGTTGACCGTTGTCAGTACTGCTGGGGTGGGGAGCAGTTTTCGGTTCGAGTTCCATGCGCCGATAACTGCCATGGTACCTGTGTCATCAGATGTCCCGCGCCGCGTGACCGGTCTAGTTCCCGGCCAGGGAGAACTGCACGTCCTGGTGGTTGACGATCTGCGCAGCAACCGGGGATTGTTACGGGAGATGCTTGAACCTTTGGGGTTTATCGTTGATGAGGCGGCAGACGGTCAAGAGGCCGTAGATAAGGTCCATGCCTTTAAGCCCAGTGTTATCCTGATGGACCTGGTAATGCCCGGCATGAATGGGGAAGAGGCGACCCGGATTATTCGCGCCTGCTACCCGAAAGAGTGTTTGACCATCATCGGCATCAGTGCCAGCGCTTTGGATATGCAGAGAGAGCAGTTTCTCGACGCCGGGGTAAATGCCTTTATTGCCAAGCCTTTTCGGGAGCAGGAACTGTTTGAGGTGCTGGCCCAGCATGCCGGGATTCTGTTTGAGACTAATAGTGATGAAATCATTCCTCCCCGGAAGGAGCTTCCATCCATCAATAAAATGCCTGATGGATGGCGCGAGGCTTTTCATGAAGCGCTGGCCCGGAATAATATCACCCGCATCCGGAGGCTTGGAGAGGAAGCGAGAGAGACTAACCCGGCTTTAGCGTCTTGGTTGCTTGAGCGGGCCGGGTTGTATGATCTGGAGGGATTAAGAAAATTGGACGATGGTGAGGCGACATAAAGGAGTTAATAGTCATGCTCGTTGGTTTAAGAATACTGAGACGCGTGGCTGTACGAAGCATTTATGTGATGGTCACTGCTGTCTGGATAATTATCGCTATCGTGCCTTCCCCGCTGGGCGCTGCTGAAAACCGCATTATCCCTGATGGCTGCGAAACGGTTGTTTACTCAACCAACCCCCAGTACCCTCCCTATGATTGGAGCATCGGCAAATCTTTTGACGGCGCGAGTATTGAACTGCTCAAGATGGTCATGCCTCCGGGACTCCCTTTGAAAGCGGCGGTGTACCCCTGGAAGCGCTCCATGTTTCTGGCGGAACAGGGAGAGATCGATCTCCTGGTAAGCCTGCGGATAACTCCTGAGCGTTCCGCTTACCTCACCTTTACCTCGCACCGGGCGTTCCCGAACCCGATTGTTGTTTTCGTGCGCAAGGACAGAAAATTTCCTTATAAATCCTGGAAAGACCTGAAAAACCGTAAAGGGGGCATCAGCGCCGGCGATACCTTTGGCGGCGGTTTCGATGAGTACTGGCGCAAAGAGCTTTCTATTGAAGAAGCGCCGACCATGTTTGAAAACTATCAAAAACTGGACAGCGGCCGCATTGATTATTTTGTTACCAGTCAATATGTCGGCGAGGCGTATCTGTCAAAAAAACCGCTGTCCCACGAGATCATCCCTCTTTTCCCGGCGATCTCTACACTTGACATATATTTCGGCTTCAGCAAGCGGTCCGGTTGTGCTTCGCTGGTGGATTACGTGAGCAAACGACTTATGGAGCAAGACAAAAAAGGTGTCCCGGAAAAGCTCCTGAAAAAGCATCTGAAGCGTTATCGGGAGATGCGTATCGAGTAGCCATGACCAAGGAGGCTCGAAATGAAGCAGCCGTCAATCATCCAAAAGCTGTTCCTGATAATGACCATTCTCACCTGCCTTCCGCTGCAGCACGCTCACGCATCGTCATTGCCATCTGGCTGTGAGGAGCTTGTTTTCTCGGCAAATCCTCAATACCCTCCTTACCACTGGGCGGTCGGTCGAGACGGATTCGAAGGGGCGAGTATTGAGCTTCTTGCCATGGTGATGCCGAAGCAGATCAGGTTAAAACCCGTTGTCTACCCCTGGAAGAGGGTCCTGCTACTCGCGGAACAGGGGGAAATCGATCTTGTCGTTAGTCTGAGGGACATTCCTGATCGCGAAAGGTATCTTGTCTTCACTAAACATCGCGCCTTTGCCAATCCCTCTGCCGTATTTGTAAGAGCAGACAGCGGCATCAGGGTCAACGAGTGGCGAGACCTTAAAAAAAGGAAAGGGGCAATCAGTCTAGGAGATACCTTTGGTCTTGCTTTTGACAGCTACTGGCGCAAGGAACTCACTATTACAGAGTCAGGGACCATGGTGGAAAACTTTCGCCTTTTGGACCAAGGGATAATTGACTATTTCATTACCGGGAAATATCCCGGCACTTATTATATTTCTCAGAATCGAACTACCAATAAGATCACCCCGCTGGAGCTTCAGGGGGCAAACGACGACATATACTTCGGCTTTAGCAAAAAATCTCCTTGCGTGCCGCTTGTCGAGTCGGTCAGTAAGCGCCTTGAGGAGCTGGATAAGAAGGGGATAAGTGAAAAGTTGCTCAGAAAGTACCTGAAAAATGTTCGAAAGCCGTAAGGGCCGAGACCATTATGGGATTTCTCTCCAGGGGACATTAATGTCGCTCACGAACCGCTCACTGTCGCTGCAGGTTATATGCACTCTTGTTGCCGTAGCAACGGTAATTCTTGCCATATATGCAGTACTTACGATGCAGGTTTTCCGTGATCGTGAGGCGGCAAAGCTGAGAAATCAGCTTGCTATTGATGCAGAGCAGCTCCAGCCCGCCATCGCCTCTGCTTTATGGAATTTTGACACGGCACAGCTCAACAAGGTCTTGGATGGCGCCATGAAAGACCCCATTCTGACCAGGATTGTGGTCCTGTCAGGCGACTCGGTATACACCCGCAGCCGAAATGAACGGTGGGAACCTGTTACCGGGGAGAAGGCAATTGCCAAAACAGATGTCGTTGTCCGGGAGCAGCCGGTTATTTTTTCGGGACAGAATCTTGGAACTCTTACAATTGCCGCAACAACACGATTTCTCGACGAAGAACTGAAGACCGGCATCTGTTACTTTGTTGTTACAATTTTGCTCCTGGATGCGCTGCTGGTTGTGAGTGTTTACTGGATCCTTAATCGGATTGTCCTGAAACCGCTCAAGCAGCTGGAAAGCTACGCAGTTTCGGTCAGTAGTGATGATGCAGGCGGTGATTCCCTCGCTACCTTCACTTTCAGCGGTGAGATGGAAGTGCTCCGTGCATCTTTGGCGAAAATGGTGTCGCAGCTTGAGAGTCGCTATGCCGAGCTTGCGCGTTATCGTGAACACCTTGAAACATTGGTTGAAGAACGGACTGCCGAACTGCTTCATGCCCGTAATGCGGCCGAGGCAGCCAATCAGGCCAAGAGCATGTTTCTGGCCAACATGAGCCATGAGATCAGGACACCGATGAACGGTGTCCTCGGCTTTGCCCAACTGCTGGAGCGCGATCCCTCGTTGTCGCCGATGGCCCGCAACAAGGTTGCTACCATCATGAAGAGCGGCGAACACCTGCTCTCCATCATCAACGACATTCTGGAGATGTCGCGCATTGAGGCCGGCCGGGTGGAGCTTCGTACCGAACCGATTGACCTGGCCGAGCTGTTGAATGACCTGACAGTCATGTTCCGGCTACGAGCAGAAGAGAAGGGGCTTGCCTTTACCCTGGAACCGATCACTGATCTGCCGCGCTACATTGTCACCGACTTGGGGAAACTGCGGCAGATACTGATCAATCTGCTGGGGAACGCAGTCAAGTTCACCAAGTCCGGGTCAGTGTCACTGCGGGCATTCGCTGTCGGTATCGACCGGATAGCCATTGAAGTGCAAGACACCGGCATCGGCATCACAACTGAGGAACAGGACAAGCTGTTTCGCCCCTTTGAACGCACCCGGAGCGGTGAGCAGGCTGCTGGCGGCACTGGTCTTGGGTTGGCCATCAGCCGCGAATACGCTCACTTGATGGATGGCGAGTTGACCGTTGTCAGTACTGCCGGAGAGGGGAGCTGTTTCCGGTTCGAGTTCCCGGCGCCGGCGACTTCCGAGGTACCTGTATCATCAGGGGTGCTGCATAGCGTGACCGGTCTTGCCCCTGGTCAGGGTGAGTTGCGTGTTCTGGTGGTTGACGATCTGGAGACTAACCGGGAACTGCTGCGGGTGATTCTGGAGCCGCTGGGGTTTGTCGTGGATGAAGCTTCCAGTGGTGAAGAGGCTATTGAGAAGGCCCTGGTCACCAAACCGCACATCATCCTGATGGATCTGGTAATGCCCGGCATGAATGGTGATGAGGCAACACGAATCATCCGTACCACCTGCCTGGCTGGCGATCCGGTAATCATCGGCATCAGTGCCAGCGCCTTCGATACGCAGAAACAGCAGTTTCTCGACTCAGGGATTAATGCGTTTATCGCCAAGCCGTTTCGGGAGCAGGAGCTGTTCGACTTGTTTGCTTGCCGCGCTGGAGTGAGGTTTGAGATTGCAGGAAATAAAGATAGCCGGGACGTTCAGCGCAGCCAGGAACTGCCTTCCTTGGACAGGATGCCTGCAGACTGGCTTGAGGAATTCTCCCAGGCGTTGTTCCGGAATAATATAACTCGCATCCGCAGATTAGGGGAGGAGGCGAGCGTAATCGACCCGTGCCTTTCAGCCTGGGTGCTTGAACGGGTTGAGTTGTATGATCTTGAAGGATTGAAAAAATTGGGCAACGTGAATACCACAGGAGCCAGTCATGACTGAGAAACATGTGATCCTCGTTGTGGATGATACCCCGGAAAACCTGCGGGTATTAGGAGATATGCTGGAACATGAAGGGTATGAGGTGCAGGTCGCCACTAATGGCCAGGATGCCTTGGAAATAGCCGGGGCAGTCCCTGCTCCTGACCTCATCCTGCTGGATATCATGATGCCGGAGATGGATGGTTACGAGGTTTGTCGCCGGTTGAAGACTGACCTTACTCTGCAGCACATACCGGTAATTTTCATCAGCGCTTTGGGGATGGCGGAACAGAAAGTTAAAGGGTTTCGCGAGGGGGGGGTGGATTATGTTACCAAGCCGTTCCAGGCCGAAGAGGTGGTGGCGAGGGTTACGACCCATATTCAGCTGGCTCGTGCGGAAGAGCTCAAACGGGAAGTGGCAGAGAGAATGAGAGCTGAAGAAGCTCTCAAGACGCTGGCAGAGGAGCTGCAGGAAAAAAACGACCGGCTTATCCATACCCAGGAAGAGTTACGTAATCTGAATGTCGAGTTGGAAGCGCGGGTCCTGGAACGTACCGCTCAAATTGAATCGGCATATTCGCAGATATCTTTGCTTAATGAGGATCTTTGCCGTAGAAGCCAGGAACTTGAGCAGAAAAATCAGGAGATTGCAGAGGCTAACCGGCACCTGGAATCGTTTTCCTACTCAGTATCCCATGACCTTCGGGCGCCGCTTCGACACATTAACGGCTTCGTCCGCATCCTTCTGGAAGACTATGGTCAGTCGCTGCAGGAGGAAGCAAAAAAGCTGCTTGACCGCATTGCCGCCGGCTGCGACCGAATGGATCTCCTTACCAGTGAACTGCTCCAGTTCTCGCGTTTTGCTCGCCAACCTATCAGCAAAAGCAATCTTGAAACCACTTTATTGGTGCAGCAGGTTATTGACGAACTGGATTTGCAGCATAGAGAAAAGCCTGCTGAGCTGATAGTTCACGATCTCCCTCCATGTACGGCTGACCGCCAACTGCTGCAGCAGGTCTTTCAGAACCTCATCGGCAATGCCCTGAAGTTTTCGGAGAAAGCTGACCATCCACGTATCGAAATCGGCACCCTGCAGCAGGAGGGGCAAACCGTTTTTTTTGTTAAAGACAATGGTGTTGGTTTTGAAATGCAGTATGCTGACAGGCTTTTCGGGGCTTTTCAGCGTCTCCATAAAAATGAGGATTTCCCCGGTACCGGGATAGGGCTGTTCCTTGCAAACAATATCATTACCCGTCACGGTGGTAAGGTGTGGGCAGAGGCCGAACCTGGCTCTGGCGCCACGTTTTTCTTTACGCTATGAAGGCGATGGAAGTTAATTCAGTCTTTCGCCTGTCTCCATGGTTAGCAGAGGCCTTTCCTTGATGTTACAATACCCGCCTGTGATGTTATTCACATAAATCTTTTTTTATACACCGCGTTTATTTTTATGATTTTTGTAGTTATATCGTATGGTTAGCTGTGGATGTTCTTGGGGGTTGGACTCCTGACATTCACAATTACGTATATATTTTCAATACATTAAGTCTTCTATCCTGCCTCAAATTATAAAGCCAGCTTAATAATCCATAGGTAATTCAATATGTTGGATAGTATAAATGAGTTGTGGTTAATAGTGGTATGCTCGGTGCAATGCAGTATTACAGCAAGCAAATAATAATGATGATCTTAAGGGAGGCCACCATGAAACCCATTATCAAGAAAACCATTGCACTCTCTGTTTGCAGCGTCTCTTCGGCATTTGCCGCCAGCGGTGCTGAAAACGAAGGATCTGGTCTTTTCTTCTGGCTCTTCATCGGGTTCGCATCCATGATCATTGTTTTTCAGTTCCTTCCAGGGATTATGATGTTCTTTGGCATGGCTAAAGGTCTCTTCGGTTCAGCCAGGGAAACAGAAACAAGGAAAAACTGAAGTCCCGGTAACTAGCGTTGCGGGAATGTGAGTCTGGAAAGACAAGAGAAAGGGGGCCGACCATGCAAGGGGTATTGATTGCAGATGACAACCAAGATACGTGCAAGATTATGGCAGACTTATTTTCCGGAGCAGGGTATGACGTCACGGTGACGAATTCGGCCGCAACCGTTCTTCTCGAAGTTCTCAAGAAGACCGCCCAAGTTGTCCTGATAGGTAAGGATTTCGATGAGGTGGCTGCTACTGAACTCATTCCGTTGCTGAAAAAGTGTAACAGAGAGTTGAGTATTATTTTTGTATCCAGTGATGCTTCATTGTCATTGGTCCGCAAGCTAAGAAACGACGGAATTTTTTACCACGCGCTGCTTCCTGACGAGCCATCTGAGCAGGAAGAGCTTAAGAAAGCGGTAGAATGCGCTCTCGAAACCCACCGCAGTCAATCTCTGCACTAAGGAGGAATAAAATGAAAACGACACGTTTAGCACTGACTACTGTTCTGATGTGGCTGGCAATGTTTGGTGACGCCTTCGCGGTATCAACCACCAGAGTTTACAGCAGCGGGATATTTGTTTTGGGGTTCATTGCCTTATGCGCTTTAGTGGTCGTCGTTCAGTTGATTCCGGCCATCATGATGCTGTGGGGGATGATAAAAGGGACAGCTGAAAACTCAAAAAACGCGGTAAAGGTATCGGCAAAAAAGTAGGCGCAAATTGAAAGGAGTAGGGGCCATGTTAGAGATATTTCAACAAATCGGCGAAGTGAAATCTGTCTATACTATGGTTGACTTCTATCAATATATCAAAGGAGTGGAATATCTGATTTGTTTGGCATTTTTTGTCGGATTTCCAATACTTTACCGTTACATTCATTGTTCGAAAGACAAATGAGAGTGCCCTTCGTGCTTAAATCCTGATAGTCTCAGGAGGGGTAGGGAATAGAGTGAACTGTCCGAGTATGAATAGCAGGTAACCAAGGATCATCAATGCTGGAAGCATGATAATTATAAAAACGACAACTTTGCCAACTGGTTTAATAGTGAGTCTCTGGCTACGCCCAACCAGAAAGTAGAGAATAGTGCCGATTGGAGGGAAAAAACATAGTACCACCAGCCATGCTGCTTTGGTGCTGAAATATTGAAACTCGTTTATGATGACATCAGCCAACGCGTAAAGCCAGAGTACTGAAGGCAGCGCTATAAAGACTATGAAAGAAATAAACATGAAGCTAGCCATCAGATTTGTCCTTGAGATTCAATAAGACAAAGAAAAGCCCCTGCATTTTTGCAGGGGCTTTTCTTTGTACGTGCGCCCGCCAATTATCTTGACGGGCTAAATACTGCATCCTTCTTTGCAGCGGGATACAGGACGAATACGAAATCTTTCAGTCCACATGAGCGTAATCTCCTTTCAATCCGCGTTAACAACACTCTTGTTTATAAATCTAATGTAGAAGGTGGCAATCGTCAAGGGCAAAGGGATATTTTTAGTCTTATTTATTTTTAACTGTTGAAAACTAACACGCTTCAGTATCAACAGCTTAAACGGCTTCCATTGACTGCTCTTCTGAAGGGAGAGGAATAATCGTTGTTGCCCCTTGGTAACCGTGATAGTTTATCCCATATTACCTATAAGGCCCAAATATGCCGCAAGAACAACCTTACAACCCTTTACATGGGATAACGCTGGAAAAACTTCTCTCTGAATTGATAGAGCACTATGGATGGGAACAACTCGGCAAACGCATTGATATCAAGTGTTTCAGCAACAACCCCTCTATCGGGTCCAGCTTGAAGTTTTTGCGGAGGACACCGTGGGCCAGAGACAAGGTTGAAGCTCTCTATCTCGATCTAAAAATATTCAATCGCTGAGTTTTCAGCGTATAGATCCCAATTATTTCAAGGATTTTGGAACTACTATGCCCGGACGTTTTGCCCTCTATGCCTCTGCAGAGCAACTTGCTGATATTTTCAGCGTACAGCTTCCCGAGAAGGTTGTCCCCCGATACAACATTTCCCCTTCCCAGCAGGTTGCTGTTATTCGCAATCTTGGAGGAGAGAACCATCTTGATTTTATGAAGTGGGGGTTGGTTCCATCTTGGGCAGATGATATGGCTATTGGGTACAAACTGATAAATGCCCGGTCAGAGACGGTATTCGAAAAAAACTCTTTCAAAAGAGCTATCCGTACGCGCCGCTGTTTGGTCCCTATTTCTGGTTTCTATGAATGGCAGTCCTCCGGGAGCGCAAAGACCCCGTTTTATATATCAATGGCAGACAATAAACCTTTCGCGTTGGCCGGCATCTGGGAGCAGTGGAAAAACCCGGATGGCTCAATAATTGAGACCTGTGCCATTCTGACAACCACTCCGAACCGGTTGATTGAAACAATTCACGATAGAATGCCGGTAATACTACACCCTCAGGAATACTCAGTCTGGCTGGACAGAGAGGTCTCAGATCCTGCTACTCTTAAACAGCTTTTCAAGCCTTATCCCGCTGAAGTAATGACGGCCTTTCAAGTGTCAACCATTGTGAACTCTGTAAGGAATGATGGAGAAGAATGCATAATAAAAGTTGATTCTCAAGATGATACGGGTCTTCTTTTTAACTGATTGAACTGTAACCCGAATACTACATGTAACACGCCTGCAACGGTATTGCTTGCGTAAGAGTGAAAAGAAAAAGGCTGAACGTAACTTACCGTTCAGCCTTTTTGTGTAAATAAATTCTGTTTATAACAGAATCTTGTGAGAGGGTATTAGTCTCACTAATTTAAGCACACATATTTAATTGTCAAATAAACTTTTAACAAACTACATACTCCAATTAGAAAATCTGATAGTCAGTCAAAATCTCACTTCTAAGCAGTCCTGCATCTCAGGACTTGATTGAAAGATAACCTATCTTTCATTGCACTACATATTATATTTGGTTGTAAATTGACTATCCTTCAGACCTCCTTTGTTAGTAGTGACTGCTTGATTGTATATAAGCATAAACTGAACCAATTGATGGACTAAGATTATAACTAGCTGTTTAGAATGATAAAATAAATAATTGTATGTGTAATTGCAATGATGCTGGTCGCAAATTAACCGATAATCAGCCGAATAACTGGTCAAAACAAGAACACCTGAAGGCAAATAATTATCAGCTTGGCGGCTAGGATAGTGTCCTGAACTTATGCTGGTCCTACACCTCATGAACTTGATCAGTTTGTAGAAGAAATATTTTTCTCTGATAGTATTAACAAATAAGCAATGCTTTCTGCTGAATGCTGTGTTTCCTCAAGCGGCGCCTGATACTTTGCCCTTTAGCCGTATTGTGGATGGTCTCCTATCAGCTCATTTGGGGGACGGCGTTACTTCTTTTAAGGCATTCAATAGCTTTTCTTTGTTGAACCCTTGTAGTTTTATTTTGTTGCCTATGACAAGAAGCGGTACCCCGCGTTTGTGCTCAGGGACACCCATTGAATCGTAAATTTTTATAAGGGTTGACAGGTGTTCTTCGTCGGTATCGATCTCCCGATTGATGAACGGGATTTTGTTGGTGGTTAGGAATTCTTTTGCTTCCTTGCAATGGGGGCAGGTGGAAAGTGTGTAGATGACAACCAGAGGGTTTTGCTCAGTTTGGGCGGTTGGTGAGATTACGGTCAGTTTACTTGCCGGGGCATTACCGGCAAAAGCAGTCGTGGTAAAGGCAAGCGATATCAAGCAGACTGTGAGAATAATGGAATGGGGCATGTGACTTTCCTTTCGGAGTACCGCGATTTTGTACCTAGCATTATGTTAACCATAACATTCCTCGTAACTCCGTCAATTGGTATCAACCATTGTTGAGTTACTAAATAAATGACATGAAGGAGCAGGCAGTTTTTTGCCTGGCAGAGATTCTCTAGGAGGTTAATGCAAATGGGAAAAAGAGTATTTGTTGCCGTCTGCCTGATAACAATGTTGGTATCATGGGGATATCAGGCTGCTCACGCCGAGGTTCGTGGGGGAGACCCCAATGCTTTGGGCAAGTCTCTAATCATGGTAGGGAAGCCTGCTCCCGACTTTTTTTTGGAAGGGGTTGTCAGTACTGAATCGGGAAAAGAGTTCAAAACCCTGTCTTTAAAGGATTTTAGAGACAAATGGCTGGTATTTTTCTTTTATCCCGCGGACTTCACATTTGTCTGTCCCACAGAGATCAAAGGTTTCAGCGACAATATCGACTCCTTCAGGCGCTTAAATGCAGAGATTGTGGCTGTGTCTACTGACAGTAAGTGGTCCCATCTTGCCTGGATAAAGAGGGGGGATCTGGGGAACCTTAAGTATCCTCTTCTGGCGGACTTCAACAAGGTGACGTCAAGGGCTTATGGGGTTCTGGATGAAGAGAAGGGGGTTGCGCTGCGAGGGCTTTTCATCGTTGATCCGCAAGGGACGCTGCAGTACCAGGTTATTCATAATCTGGACGTCGGTCGGAGCATAGAAGAGACCCTCCGAGTTCTTGAAGCCCTCCAGAGCGGTGGACTTTGTCCTTTGGGATGGAAGCCCGGACAGAAGACCCTGGCAAAATAACAACAGGTGCCGGGCTGTCGCTTAAAATGTTCAGCAAAGAAAACGGGAGAAACTAGCGCTTCTCCCGTTTTTACTGTCTGGTTTTTACCTGGGTTTGCTCGGTCTTGAAGTTTTTAGTTAGTTCTTCAGCATGTTATCAAGTAGATCATTTGCTTCTTTCAACTTGTCGTTAAGTTTCTTGATTTCATCAGCAGAGTATTCTTTTTTGCCTTTTTTGATTTCGGCATTGAGTTTTTTGATCCTTTGCTGGATGGAATCAACCTGATCCTTGCATCCCTTTGATGCAAGCAGGCATTGGTCTTTCTGCTCTTTGGTCATATCTGCCGCAAATACAGGTACAGATGCTGACATCACGAAAGCTGCCATCACTAAAATTGCAACACGTTTCATCAGATTCTCCTCCTCTTTCGGAAAATATACACCTTAATAATATTAAGTAGAGCAGATATTTAGAGTCTGTCAATAGCATTGACTTTGTACGTGGGATCACAGGAGTGTTTACGCCGCAACTGGCTAATAGCTAATAACTTCGGAAGGTTTAATGCTTTTGGTTTCTATTGGCACCCTGGCAAGCGGGGCGGTGGTTTAATTTAATCCTATGCCATTTAAGGCTGTGCAGGTCATCACACAAACATTACCCCCAATTTAGCTTGTTGACAGCCTTGCGGAATGTGTTAAATAGATTTTAAATTCTTATGTGGAGGCTTTATGAATAAAACAGACTTGATTGACAAGATTGCAGCAGGAGCCGGGCTTACGAAAGTTCAGGCAGAGAAGGCAGTCAACAGTTTCATTGCTGAGACCACAGCTGCTCTCAAGGCTGGGGACAAGGTTACGCTGGTTGGTTTCGGTACATTCAGTAGTGTGGCGCGTGCTGCCCGTACTGGAAGAAACCCGCAGACCGGCAAGCCGATCAATATTGCTGCCAAGACAAACGGCAAGTTCACCCCCGGCAAAGCCCTGAAGGATCTTACTGCAAAACCTGCGAAGGCACCTGCGAAAGCCAAGGCACCAGCCAAAAAGAAATAGCAATCATACTGATTCATCAACAATAGATGGGCCGTCATCCAAAGGTGTGGCGGCCTGTTTTTTCATGTTGGTCTAGCCTCATTATCCTATGCTGACAATCTCATCCCCACTTATTTCAATACGCCATCAGTCACAGCGATGTTGCCGGTGTCTGGTTGCCGTAGCAGTAGCATTGGCCTTCAGTTTTATGGCAATGGGGGCAACTGCTGCTGAATCAGGCAATGCGGAAGCGTTGGAGACCATTACCCGGCTTCGCAGCATTGTCTGGGGTGATCTTCTTTATCCTGAATTCAAGAGTGCAGAGGACACTTATGCAAAGGCCAGGGAAGCTCTGGCGCGAAAAGAGTTTCAGGAGGCGGAGCGGTTGTTTCGCATGACAATCCTGAAAGGGGCCATTCTTGAAAGAAAAGCGCTTGAGGCAAACCTCGCCGAACCTGTAGCCGATGATAGCAATGATTTTTCCCGGATTGTTGGCGATGATTTCTTCTATACGGTTCGCCAACGGGACACCGTACGGCTGATCGCCGCAAAGTTTGGTGTCAGCAGCAGGAATATTTTACGGCTGAATAACTTGAAAAAAGGTGAACAGCTCAGAGCTGGACAGAAGCTGAGGATTGTAACCAGAAGAATAGTCCCTAAAGAGGTTGAGCAGGGGATTGTCATTAATATCCCGGACCGGACTATGTATCTCTTCAGGGATGGCAGGCTTGAATCCATGTATCCGGTCGCTGTCGGCAAGCCTTCTTTCAAGGATAAAAAGGGATGGCACACGCCGACGGGAAATTTTAGGATAGTTGCAAAACTGAGAAACCCGGTCTGGAGGGTGCCGTCATCCATACAAGATGAAATGAAGAGTCAGGGTAGAGAGGTGCTCGATGAGGTGCCACCGGGCGATGCCAATCCCTTGGGGAGGTATGCGCTGCGAACCTCAATCCCCGGCATCCTGATCCATGGGACAAATACACCTGCTTCCATCTATGGATTCAGCAGCCACGGCTGTATCAGGGTTTACCCGGATCATATGGAACAGCTGTACCGGGATGTCACGCTTAGGACCTCCGGCGAAATTGTCTATAAACCGGTAAAACTGGCACAGAATGACGATGGCAGGATATTTTTGGAAGTTCACCCGGACGTCTATGATAAGGTTAAAAACCTTGAGGTCGAGGCGTGGAAAGTCATAACCGGCAATAATGCCAATGGCAGGGTTGATTGGGCAAAGGTGATGAAAGCGGTTAATGCCAGATCCGGTATGCCTGAAGATGTTACCCTGGGGCCAAGAACACATTCGCAAGCGGAAAAGATTACCTCTTTAGCCGGCAAGTAAAAATTTACTCTAAGTAAAAAATATTCAGTTTCGCAAAATTATATATTTTCGCATTTCTGCAAACCCCCCTCTCTCGCATTGCTAATCTGATTTAACTCACTGATATTTAAAATTAAAAAGCAATATTTGCAGGGTGTAGGAACTGCAAACAGTTTTGCAAATATTCAAAACAGTTGGACCCCCCCAGTTGGGTAGTTGATATGTGTGTTGGTGTAACATGTTGTAAAATAACAAAATATCGTGTTGTGCAATATTTTAAAACATTGGTATGTATGTTGCTCTTTCAGAAATATCGAATTGCTAAACTACACACGGAGGTGAGACAACATGTCACAAGAATCTACTAACAAAGGTTGGCAGGTGACCATGGCCGGCCTTGGCATTAACCTGGCTCTGGGAGTTCTGTATGCGTGGAGTATTTTCAAGGGCGCCATCAAGGCTTCCATTGAAAAGGGTGGTGAAGGGGCATTCACCTGGAGTCTCTCCTCGATAAACGATCCATATGCCATTTGTTGCCTCGTCTTTGCTTTCGCCATGATCGTTGCCGGTAAGTGCCAGGATAAGATCGGTCCTGCCCGCACTGCTCTCATTGGCGGCCTTTTGGTCGGCAGCGGTTTCACCCTGATGTCGTTCTCTAACAGCTATGCTGCCTGGGTAATGGGATTTGGGGTTCTTTCCGGAGCTGGTTTTGGTTTTGGTTACGCTGCTGCTACCCCTCCAGCCCTTAAATGGTTCTCTTCGACGAAAACCGGTGTTATTGCCGGTACCGTTGTTGCCGGTTTTGGTCTTGCCCCGGTTTACATTGCGCCACTTTCCAGCTGGCTGATCGGCGCTTATGGTATCCCGAAATCAATGCTCTTCCTCGGAATCGGTTTTACCGCCCTGGTTTGCGTACTCTCTTTCCTGCTGGTCAATCCTCCCCAGGGTTATGTCCCTGCTGAGCCTGCCAAAGACGATTCCAAGCCTGCTGCCAAAGCAGTTCACAATGCAACCGTTGCTGAAATGATGCGCTCTCCAAAATTCTACCTCTTGTGGGTTAACTTTTTCATCGGCGCTGGCGCAGGCCTGATGGTTATCGGCAGTGTTGCCGGGCTTGCCAAGAAGAGCATGGGCCCCATGGCGTTCGTGGCAGTGGCAATAATGGCTATCGGTAATGCCAGTGGCCGTGTTGTTGCCGGGGTTCTTTCCGACAAGATCGGCCGTAAGGCTACCCTCTCCATCATGCTCGGTTTCCAGGCACTCCTGATGTTCGCTGCAATTCCGATCGTCGGTTCCGGTAGCGCCGCTCTGCTGGTGGTTGCTGCTACCTTCATCGGTTTCAACTACGGTTCAAACCTCTGCCTGTTCCCTTCATTCGCCAAAGATTACTGGGGATTCAAGAACTACGGTCTTAACTACGGCACCCTCTTCACTGCCTGGGGCGTAGGCGGGCTCGTGATGGGTCGCGTTTCCGAAATGCTCAATGCCCAGCCGGGTGGCCTTAACAAGTCGTTCATTCTTGCCGGTACCCTCTGCGCTACCGGTACGATCCTCACCTTCTTCCTCCGCGAGAAGAAAGCCGTTGAGGTCAAAGCTCCGGTCATGGTTGCCGAGCCGATCGCAGTGGCTGTGGAAGATTAATAAATCTCACAGCTTGAAAAAACAAAGGGTCATGCAGAAATGCATGGCCCTTCTGTTTTATGATGGTATTATTACGGCTAATTAGCCACAGGAATAAATGGCACAGCAAAAAGCTCCAGCTGCAAGGCTTGCGAAATCTGAGGAGCGAGTAGTAGCCGTACGCTACGTCGCAGTGATGAAGATTGAGCGAAACACAGCGGAGGGATTTTGGGTGAAGCCATAAGAGGGGTTGCATGGATACCACTTACGTAAACATCATGCTCGTTGTCTTTCTGGTCATGGCCGCATTGGCAATCGATGTCGGTTACATGTATGTCAGCGATGAGGATTTGCAGCATACGGCCGGGCTTTCTGCTATGGCGGGCGCTCAGGCAATCAAGCAGGGGCTTCACGCAAGGATACAGGCCGATCCCAAAGAGCTTAAACCGGTGGCCGAGGATACCGTACAGGCGCCTGCCAGAGTTGCTGCGGTCGAGACCGCCATCGGTGACCATAAGGCTGTTGCCCTGATCGAAGTTCCCAACAATAATACCAACAACATGACAACGGAAAATAACATTACCGTTGGTTTCTGGGATGCCGCTGCCAAGAAATACACCGCTGGAGGAACTCCGGTTAATGCCATCCAGGTCAGGACAAAGAGGACGGCTGAAAGCGAGTCGGTCGGCTTAGGAGAGATGGGGAGCACCATTGCCAAGATAACCGGCATGGAAACAGTGAATTTCAACCCGGTTGCCATTGCGGCCATTCCGGCACAAGTGCGCGCCAATTTCGCCATTTCCGCCGATCTTTGTGCCGGCGGTTGCGCCTATCCAAACATCTGCCAGATCCCCGAAAAAAAACTGAGTCGCAACGAAGCAGACCCAAACAAAAAAACATCGGCATCAGGCAGATATGCCATTACCTCAATGGCATACCCGCTTTCCGGTGGTTCTTCGCTGTCTGATATGATCTGCGGTGAGATGCCGCCGCAGGACCTGTGTGGCAAGAAGATTTTCGTCGCTGCCGCTGCAGGAGAAGAGCCGCTGCGTGATATCGAATCGATGATGTACAATCCGAAGGTGGACAGCTCGAATAAGGAATACGACAAAAAGACCGGGAAACTGCTCGGCTGGTGGGTTATTGCGCCGGTGGTAGATGCCCTGCCGTCAGACAAAGCGACCGGCATTGTTGAACTGCCGGTCAGTCGCTATGCCCTGGTGCGGATCAGCAAGATCTGTGCAACCGGCCCTGCCGGCTGTGCGCAGAAAGGGGTTGCCTTCGACGCTCCGGTAGCGTTGTGCGGCCAGGAGAGTGGGCTTTACATCGACCGTATTTCCTGCGTCGGTTGCGGCACCAAGGAGATGCTGCAGATGCCGGGTCTGTTCCCGGTTATCGTGCAATAGTCAGATTCCATCTCGCAATTTACGGGAACGCTGCAGCAAGCAGCCGGAGCAGAGGAGACGGAAAGGTGCCGATGATCAAAATGGCGGCACCAGTCGCGATTAATGCCACTGATTCGGCCGGAGACGGAGATTGCGCAGCACTGTCTCCGGGATCATGCATGTAGAGGCTGACCACGACCGCGAGATAGTAATAGGCCGAGACCGCGGCGGTGAGGATGCCGATAATGGCCAGCGGGACCTCGCCGGCTTTGATGGCGGCGGTGAAGATCAGGAATTTGCCGGTAAAGCCTGCTGTTGGCGGGACTCCTGCCAGGGCGAACAGGGCGAGGCTGAGGGTGCCGGCAGCAAACGGGCTGCGCCGGCCCAGGCCGCGCCATCCTTCGGTATCTTCTCCCGAGCCGTTGCGTTCTATGACGGCAATGGCGCCGAACGCCGCCAGGCTCATAACGCTGTAGGCCACGGCATAGTAGACGGCAGCCCGATAGCCACCGGCCGTGCCTGAAAGCAAGGCCAGAGCAACATACCCCATCTGGGCGACGGATGAGTACCCCAGCATCCGCCGCACCTTTGTCTGTAGCAGCGCCGCCAGATTCCCGACAACCATCGACAGCAAAGCCAGCCACCAGAGGATCGGCCGTATGGCGCCGAGGTCCCCGGTCGGGAGGATCAACAGCAGCAGTGCCACGGTTGCCCCTTTGGAGAGTGCCGACAGAAAGGCCGTTACCGGGGCCGGTGCCCCCTGGTAAATGTCGGGCGTCCAGAGGTGTGCCGGTACCAGGGAGAGCTTGAAGGCGATCCCGACCAAGATGAACCCCCACCCGACATGGGCAACCTTGTTGCCTGCCGCCAACTGCAAAGCGTTGGTCAACGACAGGGAACCGGTCCCGGCATAATGGAGCCCGATCCCGAAGGCCAGAAACGCCGCCGCAACAGCCCCCATCAGCAGGTATTTGAGCCCTGCCTCAGCCGAAACCTCCCGTTTCAGATCCATAGCCACCAGGATGTAAAAACCGAAGGTCATCGCCTCCAGTCCGAGGAACATGATCAGCAGGTTGGTTGCCATGCTCAGCGCTGTTGCGCCGAAGGTGGCGAACAGCACTGTGGCCGGGTACTCCTCGCCATTTATCCCGTGATCGCTGTTGTCGCGATGCGATATCAACAACGCTGCAGCGGCAGTAAGGGAGAAGATGGCTATGAACAGCCTTGCAGCAGGTGTTGACGCAAGGGCCAGTGTCGGCGCCACAGTCAGCGGCGGGGTTTGTCCCACCCAGGCTGCCGTCATCACTGTGGCGATGATTCCGGCTCCGGTCCAGAGGTTTGTGGGGATCACGGCGCCGAGCAGCAGGATCGCCAGGGCGCTCCCGGCCAGGATCATGAGCGGTACCGCTATCCAGAGATCGGCAATGGTCATCCGGCACCTCCGGCAAGTATCGATACCGGCGTGTGCAGCATGTCCAGCAGCGGCGCCGGGTGCAGGCCGAGGTAGATGTCAATGGCGGCCATGACTGCCAGCATGCTGCATTCCATGACTGACAGATCCGGGATAGTCAGAGGCTTGCGCTCCTCCTGGAACAGCAGCTCCTGAATCAGTCTGACCGTGTACACCAGCGGCAGTATTACCCCCAGGAAGCCGAGGATGACCGCCAGGTGCGATATCTTGAACGAGCCGGTCAGGATCAGGAATTCGCCGACAAAATTGTTCAGGCCGGGCAGCCCGGCAGAGGCCATGGCAAAAAGAACGAAGAAAAAAGCCAGGACCGGAGCCTTGCCCCAGACTCCACCGTAATCGCTGATTTCACGGCTATGGGTGCGCTCGTCCAGCATGCCGATCATTGCAAACAGAGCGCTGGTGGTAACACCATGGTTGACCATCTGCAGTATGGCGCCCGACAACGCCACCGGAGTCCAGGCCGCAATGCCGAGCGCCACGAACCCCATGTGACCGACGCTGGAGTAGGCGACCAGCCGCTTCATGTCGCGCTGGGCAAAGGCGACCCAGGAGGCATAGAGGATCCCGGTCACGGCCAGGGTCAGCAGCAGCGGGGTAAGGGTCTTGGCTGCATCCGGGAACAGCGGGTAGCCGAAGCGCACCAAGCCGTAGGCCCCGGTTTTCAGGAGCAGTCCGGCCAGGATCACGCTCCCGGCAGTCGGGGCGTCGGTATGGGCATCGGGAAGCCAGGTATGGAGCGGGAAAATCGGGAACTTGATGGCAAAGGCCAGGAGCAGGGCGCTGTACAGCCAGAGACCGGCAGCGTGCGGGACAACGGTTCCGGCCAGGCTAAACAGGTTAAAGGTATGGACGCCGGTCTGGCTGGCGTGCATCAGGTAGATAGCGATGATCGCCAGGAGCATCAGCAGCGAGCCGACCAGGGTAAACAGGAAGAATTTGATAGCCGAATAGATCCGTCGGCCATGGCCCCAGATACCGATCAGGAAGAACATCGGGATCAGCATCAGCTCCCAGAAGAGGTAGAACAGGAACAGGTCGAGGGAGAGGAACACTCCCATGATGCCGCTTTCCATGGCCAGGATCAGGAGGTAATGGAGGCCCGGCCGGTCGGTGATCGAGTGCCGTGAGGTCAGCATGGCAACCATGGTGATGAAGGCGGTCAGCATGACCAGCAGCAGCGAGATGCCATCCATTCCCAGGGTGTAGCGGATGCCGAACTCGGCGATCCAGGGGAGATCCTGATAGAGGAAGAAGCCGGCTGGGGCGCCGGCTTGAGGCCATTGGGCTACAGGCCAGCAAAGGCAGGCCAGCAGTAGCTCCAGCAGGGCTCCTCCCATGGCGATCTGGCGCAACTTGTCGCTGCAGCGCCAGACCGGCAGCAGGCAGAGTCCTGTTGCCAGCGGTAGGAAGATCAGGATGGTCAGGAGCGGGTAGCCGTTCATGCCATCACCCACGCCAGGTAGGCGATCACCAGCGCAGCGCCCGCCGCCATGCTGAAGAGGTAGGCCGAGACCCTGCCGCCCCCCCAGCTCCCCAGAAATCGGCCGGCACGACCGAGGAAGGTTGCGAAGCGGTCCAGCGAGCCGTCAATGGCTCCTTCATCGACCTGCTCCCAGAGGATTCCAGCCAACCGCTGGTACGGACGCACCAGCAGCAAGCCGTAGAGCCGGTCCAGATACCAGCCGTTGAGACAGAACGAGCGAAGCCAGGTCGCACGGTTGTCCATGTCGGCAACCCTGGCGTTTCGCCGTTCGCCGCCGTAACGGTAATGGGCGAGGGCGATCCCCCAGACGGCGACGATGGCGGCAACCCCTTGCAGCGCCAGTTCCGAACCGTGCGAGAGGTGAGCGGGCAGAGTGCCGGTGAGCGGCTCCAGGAAGCCGGAGAGGATGCCGGTACCGAAATAGGCCGGGAGATTGAAGAATCCGCCGAGCAGACCCAGCAGCGCCAGTGGCACCAGTATCCATTCCATGATGCGGGAAACGCCATGGGTTGTCCTCTGCTGCTCCCCACCGAACACCAGGTAGAGCATCCGGAAACTGTAGAACGATGTCAGCAGGGCGGTCACCAGCCCCAGTCCGAAGAGGGTGCTGTAGACCGGCCCTCCCTGGCCCCAGGCCGCTGCCAGGATGCCGTCCTTGCTGAAGAAACCGCCGCTGGGGGGAATCCCGGCCAGGCAGGCGGCGCCGGCAAGAAACGGCCAGAAAGTCGCCGGCAAGGCACGCCGCAGGCCACCCATCCGATAGATATCCTGTTCATGGTGCAGCGCATTGATCACACACCCGGCCCCCAGGAACAGCAGCGCCTTGAAAAAGGCATGGACGATCAGGTGGAAGGTGGCTGCGCTAACGCTGCCGGCACCTACCCCCAGGAACATGTAGCCGATCTGGCTGATGGTGGAGTAGGCGAGTACCCGCTTCAGGTCGCGCTGCGCCACAGCGCACGTCGCCCCGTAAAAGGCGGTGACCCCGCCGGTAATGGCAATGCCGGCCAACAGTTCCGGCGAGCCGCTGATGAACGGAAACAGCCGCATCAACAGGTATACCCCGGCCGTTACCATGGTTGCGGCATGGATCAGCGCCGAAACCGGCGTCGGCCCGGCCATGGCGTCCGGCAGCCACACCGACAGCGGCAGCTGCGCTGATTTGCCCATGGCGCCCAGCAGGATCAGGAAACCGATGACGGTTACTGCTCCACTTGGCAGTGTCCCTGCCAGCGCGTTCAGTTCCGGGATCGACTCTGTGCCGCACAGCTCAAAAAGCCAGACCAGGGCGATCAGCAGGGCGGTGTCGCCGATCCGGGTCACAATAAACGCCTTGCGTCCGGCAGTGGCGTTCTTTTCCTCCCGGTACCAGAAGCCGATCAACCCGTAGGAGCAGAGCCCAACCCCTTCCCAGCCCATATACATCAGCGGCAGGTTGCCGGCAAGCACCAGCAGCAGCATCGAGGAGACGAACAGGTTGAGCAGGGCGAAGAACCTGACATGGCAAGGGTCTTCGGTCATATAGGCAACGGCATAGATATGGATCAGGCCACAGACAAAGGTGATCATCAGAACCAGCGACAGGGCGAGCGGGTCGAGGTACAGGGTGAGCGGCGCCTTGAACTCGAAATCCGAGAGCCACGAGGCGATCTCGATGGTTGCCGGGCTACTGTAGGAGAACAGCGCGGCGACCGCAGCGCAAAAACTCCCCCAAACCACACCGCAGGCAGTGATTTCCGATACCCGGCGCGGCAGATTCCTGCCGAACAGCGCATTAACAACGGCGCCGGCCAGCGGCAGCAGGATTATCAGTTCCAGGCAGAGTCTCATCGGTCGCGCAACTCCCTGAATTCGTCGACATCCACGGTCTTTTTCCGCCGGTGGAGATAGACCACCATTGCCAGGGCAATGGATACTTCGGCCGAGGTCATTGCCATGATAATCAGGCTGAATACCTGACCGTCAGCAGCGCCCCAATGGTTGGCACCGGCGACAAAGACCAGCATCGCCGCGTTCAGCATGATCTCGATGCCGATCAGCAGCATGATGACGTTGCTCTTCCAGACCAGGACGCAACCAAGCCCCAGGGCGAAGAGTATGGCTGCCAGGATCAGGGCATGGGCGAGGGGCACGATCATATCAGATTCTCCTGAAATGCGGATTTTGCGATAAGCGCAAGGCGCTCAAGAAACGGCGCGGAGGCGTACTCAATAGTACGCCGCACAAGACGTTTCGCAGAGCAACACCGCGATTGCTGAAAAGTCGCATTTCTCATCTTCTCCTGCCGAGGTACAGCGCGCCAACCACGGCAAACAGCAACTGCATGGAGATGATCTCGATCGCTATCCCGTATTTGCGGAACAGTACGACGGAGAACTCCTTGATGCCGATTGTCGGTCCAGCGGGTGGGGCAATCATAAGCTTTGCAATGCAGGTAACTGCAGAAACGGCAATAATGCCGCCAAGCACCATGGCCGGGAGCCAGTGTCCGAGCCCCGGACGTGCCGCCTTCTCCGGGTGGCCGAGGTCGAGCATCATGATCACGAACAGGAACAGCACCATGACGGCGCCGGCGTAGATGATCACCTCGAATGCCGCGATCATCGGCGCTGCCAGGAGGAAGAAGATCGCGGCCAGCGAGAAGAACGAGGTCACCAGGTAGACGATGGCATGCACCGGATGCTTCTCAGTAATGGCGAAGATGGTGGCAATAACAGTTGCTGCTGCCAGGATGTAGAAAAGAAATTGTTCCATTATGTTCCTATTGGGTAACCTCAGGAATGCGATTTTTTCGCAAGGTCAAGGCGCTCAAGGAATGACGCGGAGACGTACATGAAAGTACGTCGCACAAGGAATCCCGCGAGCAACACAGAGATTGCGGAAAAGGCGCATTTCTAAGGCATCAACCCCCGCACATCCACCGGAGGATGCTCCTCCGCGCCGTCTCCTCGCGGCTGGGTCACGCCGATGCCGGCATGGCGGTAGAAATTGTACTCCGGTTCCTTGCCGCCGTGATCGACCAAAAGATCCTCTTTCTCATACACCAGATCCATGATGTCCCGCTTGCAGATCTCGAAGTCAGGCGTCATCTGGATCGCCATGGTCGGGCACGCTTCGGCGCACAGGCCGCAGAAGATGCAGCGGGAGAAGTTGATCCGGAACCAGGCCGCATAACGCCGCCCGTTTTCTGCCTCCGCCGCCTGCATTGAGATGCAGTCCACCGGGCAGGCAGCGGAGCAGAGGTAACAGGCCACGCACCGCTCGCCGCCGTCCGGG
The DNA here is from genome assembly GCF_018476885.1 of Geoanaerobacter pelophilus. NCBI lineage: Bacteria > Pseudomonadati > Thermodesulfobacteriota > Desulfuromonadia > Geobacterales > Geobacteraceae > Geoanaerobacter > Geoanaerobacter pelophilus. The sequence goes on along the minus strand of NZ_JAHCVJ010000003.1, from coordinate 470,778 downwards.
TCGCGGGTGAGGATGATCCTTGCCCGGTAGCGAGGGGAGGGGGTCCGCTTCTCCTCCGGGTACTGGATGGTGACCGGCCGCCGGAAGATATGCTTCCAGGTGGTCCACATCCCGATGAGGATGGCGGTTATGTCGTTGATAACTCTCATAATTATTATGGTTATTATTCGTGTTGGCTGGCGTGACGGGCGAATCCGGTAGCCGATAACCGTTAGCCCCATGTAAAAGTGTACCGCACGAGCGGGAGGGGTCAAATTTCATGCGGTGGTTGGCTCTTTCCTCGCAGCAGGATGCGTTGAGACAAACTGCCGCAAAACCCAGACAGCGCTGATCTTTTATTGAAGATTTTAATTTACAGGTTGTCAAAGTGATGTATATTTTTGCGGAGATCCGCTGGGGAAGGCCACGAAGATTATCGAGGGAGCGGGTTAAGGGTAACGACATGGTGCCGGCATCGGCAGCTTGGTATTGAGCGCAAAGCTTTACTGCCGATACGTGTCATCCCGTTGGAAGAGAACATTGAAACTGCAAATATTACCGATAAGTAACTACCATGATTACTTATATCGGGAAACCTACTAACAACGAGTTGAACAAAAAAGAAAAGGAAAAGACATGCAGGGTAATTGTTTGCCACTAAAGGAACAGAAGGAAACATTTGTTCAGGATATGTTCAATGCCATTGCAGGACGTTATGACTTGATGAATATCGTTATGTCTTTCGGTCTGGACAGGGCTTGGAGAAGGTTCACGACACAGCGTGCCGACCTCAAGCCAGGTGGCCATGGACTCGATATCTGTTGTGGTACGGGGATGCTTACCATTGAGCTAGCCAAGGCTACCGGGCCAGCAGGAAAAGTCACGGGAATGGATTTCTCGGAGAAAATGTTAGCCGTGGCTCGGGAAAATGTTCAAAACAATAAACTGAGTAGCACCATACAGCTCTTCCAAGGTAATGCAATGAAACTTGCCTTTGAAGATGACACTTTCGATTGCGTTACCGTGGCGTGGGGACTTCGAAACGTGCCTGACATTGAAATAGCCCTCAGGGAAATGGTGCGGGTGGTCAAACCTGGCGGTAAGGTCGTTTCCCTGGATATGGGGCATCCAAGTGTTCCAGTATTCAGGCAATTGTACTGGTTTTGGTTCGAAAGGATGATCCCATTCATGGGAAGATTTTGGTGCAACAACAAGAAAGCCTACGCGTACCTCCATGATTCAGCCAGAGTTTTTCCACATCAGCAGGAATTGGTAAGAATATTCACCCAGTATGGGCTTACAAGTACCACTTATCACAATTTAGCAGGAGGTGTTGTAGCTGTTGTTGAGGGGAAAAAACCGCAGGGGAAATGAGGCGGAATATATCGGAAAAGCCAACGTTCAACAAAGCGTCAGACCGGCCAAGGCCGGTCAACTCTCAACCGTTGGCAAATGAGAAGGATGAATTAAAAAATGGATGAAATCACCATAAAAATCGGAGGAGTCCTTTCTGCCCTCCTAGGTATTGGCCATTGTCTTTTTTATCGCGGTTTTGGCTGGTATGAAGATTTTGAAAAAACCAGACTGATTACGGCAAAAGTTCTATACACAATCCATTTATTCCTGACCCCGATGTTCTTCTTCTTTTCGTATATGTCTTTATTCCATACAAAGGAACTTACAGGAGCTACGCCACTAGGTTTTGCAGTTACTGCATTTTATTCTGTTTTTTGGCTTCTTCGCGGACTATGGCAGATAGTTTATTTCAGACCATCGCAAATCAAAGGGTTTGAGAAGTTATTGCCATTGCACTATTTCTTGATTATATATTTTGTTTTTTTGTGGTCGGCATATACATTGCCGATATTGCGCCGTTTTCTATAGAAAATTGAGGGGTAGCAACTTGCCTTTCAACTCATTCGAGAAGGCGATATTGCCAACCATCGGCGGCAGCGGTGAACCCGCTACGCCTCACAACCGTTATGCGGAAAAAGGAATGACTTGTGCCGAATCTTTCATTCTCGGAAAAACAAACGAAAGACCTCAATTGTGGTGCATTTGGCTTGACCGCTATATGTAACGCATTTGGCTTACTACCCACCAAAAACATCGTCGAGCTTCGCCATTGCGACAGAATCGCGGTCTTAGCCCCAAGTTTAACGTTAACCGAGGTCGCGGAAGAAATATATAGAGTTACTGGCGATCTCATGCCTACAGGTGGATATTCACAGGAAGGTGAATATTTAAACTCTGCTTCTGCGATATCCTACGTTGCGAAGCAGTTGGGGTTACGAGTTACCCTTAATGCCTCAGAGAAAATCATAATTGATCTTGAAAAGGTATTTCCGGGTGAGCTTATGTATTGTGCTGAAGTGGCAAACCAAATGTTTATAAATAATGATGTGTATGACCTCCCATCCCCTGATGAGTGCCAATTAGTGGTGGTTGCGACTTTTGACAATAGCTATCATTGGCTAGCTGTGGGTAGTAATGGTGTCATTTACGATCCTGCAACAGGAAAAGCTCACTGTAACTGGGCTGAACTAACTGCCACCTATGAACGATTATCTGTCTGGCTGTCATTTTCGCTAACGCAAGAAAATGCATAACTAGATGGATTTACAGTGAAAAAACTTCCCGTAATCCTTGAGCTAGCCTGAAAGAAAGGAAGCCCCCTTTGGACAAAAAGCTTCGTGATGTGCTGCTCTCAATGCAAAAAGAAGATCAGAAAACACTGCAGGAGTTGATCAATATTGGCGAATTGGGTACGGTCGAATACCATCCAAAAATTAAGGAAGTCCACGAGCGAAATAATAAGCGCATAAAGGAAATCATCGGGCAACACGGATGGCCAGGGATTAGTCTGGTAGGCAAGGAAGCTGCCGAGGCTGCTTGGCTCGTCGTCCAGCATGCGGTACTTGACACTGTGTTTATGGAGTCATGCTTGGCACTACTCACAGAGGCTGTTAAAAGGGGCGAAGCAGAAGGTAGCCACTTTGCCTACCTACAAGACAGAGTTCTCACTATGTCTGGCAGACCTCAAATTTATGGAACGCAGCATCATATCGATGAAAACGGTACTGCCTTTCCATTGCCGATAGAGAATCCTGTAGAAGTTGACAACTTGCGAAGAGAAATTGGATTGGGCACTTTAGACGAAGCGACGGCGCGCATACAGGAAAGGGAGAATGCTATCCGCCGAAATCGCAAGGCTAACCAGGCCGTGGAGCGGTGAACCCGCTCAGCGGCAATGCCGTTGGATGGGAGTGCATGGAGCAATACATTAATACCTGGAGGATGAATGCAATCTAGTGACGTCATAAAGTTTTGTCTCATGACCTTTGGTATATTGTTTGGAATCACTGGAATATCCGTTGCTCAAACACAATCAAACACTCGAACTTGCGTCGTTAATGAAGCAACAAATGCTGGAGGATACACCTACATAGGGTGTCAAGAAGGGTCAAGTCAAATTTGGTTAGGCACACCGCAGACTAACGTTCAAAATGGTGAGCAGATATCATTCCCTGATACCCCTCCTATGGTTAATTTTATTTCAAAATCGATGGGGCGTACCTTTTCACGGATTTCATTTATCCCCGGCATTACTCGTGCTGGCTACTTGGCTTCAGATTCTAATTCCGATTCTCCATCAAATAACAACACAGCTACACCTTACAATGACACATATTCTGGAATAGACGATAATGGTGCTGTCGTGTTCACAGACGATCCTTCCAAAGTACCAAATAATTTATCAAAAGTTAAAAATATAAAACAGATAAAACATAAAAATAATACAAAAAAGCAAGATGGTGTTAAGTCTGAATTTGAATTCTTGCTAACTTCAGCAAACATGGAAGATAGTATTAAAATTAATGATAAACTTACTATCAACAGAAACGTGATTGATTCAAAACAAAAAGACATTGTTGCATATAAATTTAGAGATGATCCTAGTAAAACATTTATTGGCAGAATAATTGGATTGCCTGGCTCCACTGTAAAGATGGTTAACAAGATAGTTTATATTAATAATGTAAAATATGAAGAACTCGAATACGCAGCACATAAAGAAAAAGACATTATATCAGATGCATTGAACCCAAGAGATAACAATGGACCATTTATCTTAGCAGATGATGAATATTATATTTTAGGAGACAACAGAGACCGAAGCTATGATTGTAGATTCTGGGGTGAAGGCGCAGTAAAAAAATATGAGATTGTGGGAAAAGTCGTCAGGATTAAAGGGAAAAAGTAGTGGCTGGCAAAATTATGCATCAATGCTGGATTGTCAACGGAATCTGTTTCGGATGGGTACCATCATCGCCAGCCACTCTCAGAGCTCAGTCAAAAACCACCCGGTTGCGGCCTGTCTGCTTCCCTGAATAAAGCAGCTTGTCAACGCGCTTCAGAAGAGCCTCTATAGTGTCGTCCGGCCTAATTCTGCTCCCCCCCATGGTCATAGTCACCTTCAACTGCTCGCCGTTGTGCTGCAAGTAGGAACTTTCCACCAATACCCGCAACTTTTCTCCCACCATCCGGAACTGCTCTTCGTCCACATAACGGATCAAAATCAGAAACTCCTCCCCACCCCAGCGGCCGGCCATATCATAGGGGCGCATGTTTCCTTCGAGTGTTCTTGAGACAAGCTGCAGTACCTTGTCTCCCAGGTCATGACCGTAGGTGTCGTTGAATTGCTTGAAATGGTCCACATCGGCAAACAACAGGCCGAAATGCATCTGATGCTCGTGAAACTCACCCAGGCTAGATTTCAGGACCATCTCGAGATAGCGGCGGTTGGGGAGGCCGGTCAACTGGTCAATGAGAGCCGCTTTCTTGAGCTCTGCCAGCAACTGCTCATCCACATCGCGCCGGGGGTTTTCCCAGAAGACCTCTACCGCGCCTGCTGGTTGACCGAAAGCGTCGCTGATAGTCGAGACGCTTACACTCACCGGAATCCGTTGCCCGTTCTTGTGATGCAGAAACACCTGGTCATTCTTGTGGCCGCAGTTCTCACGCATGGTGGCCACCAGAGGGCAGCTGTTTATACAGAGTTCTTTGCCGCACTCATCAATATGCACCAGGATATTGTCGGAACATGAGCTGCCCATGACCTCTTGGGCGCTGTAACCGGTGATCCGCTCCGCCCCCTTGTTCCAGAAGGTAATCTTCCGCCTCTGGTCAACGAAATAAACCCCCTCGTACATGCCTTCAACAATACTCTTGTATAGTTCGGTTTCATTCATGGGTGGGTGTTCCCTTCGCAAAAGAGGGTAGATTATTGACCATTTGCTCGACTATTTGTTTCTCCCATGTTTTCCCTCTGTCACATTCTCAAGACCAGCCACCAGCCGGTGACCAGAATGTTGAGCAGCGCCAGCGGGGTCAGGACCTTCCAGCCGAAATGCATCAGCTGGTCGTAGCGGAGCCGGGGCATGGTGCCACGAATCCAGATGAAGAGAAAAGCGAAGGCAAATACCTTGCCCCAGAACCAGACCAGCGGCGGCAGGAGCGGACCGTGCCAGCCGCCGAGGAAGAAGGTTGCCGCCAGGCCACCCAGTACGACGATGTTGATGTACTCGCCAACAAAGAACAGTCCGAAGCGCATCCCCGAGTATTCGGTATGGAATCCGGCCACCAGCTCCCCCTCGGCCTCCGGGATATCAAAGGGAATCCGCTTGCACTCGGCCAGGATGCTCACCAGGAAGATGATGAATGCCAGCGGCTGGTAGACGATGAACCAGCAGCCGGCCTGGGCATTGACGATCTCCGACAGGGTGAAGGAACGGGTCAGCATCACCACCGGCACCAGGGACAGTCCCATGGAGAGTTCATAGGAGATCAACTGGGCCAGTCCGCGAATGCTCCCGAGCAGGGCATATTTGGAGTTGGAGGCCCAGCCGCCGAGGGCCACGCCATAGACCGCTATCGAGGACAACGCCATGAAGACCAGGAGGCCGATGTTCAGGTCAACGATCTGCAGGTTCACCTCATGCCCCAGGATAATCAGCGGCGCGCCGAACGGGACTATTGCCAGGGTCATGATCGCCGGGATGGCGGCCATGGCAGGCGCCAGGTAGAAGATCCATTTGTCGGCCCCGACCGGTCGGAAATCCTCCTTGGTGAGCAGCTTGATCAGGTCGGCCAGCGGTTGCAGCAGGCCGAACGGCCCGACCCGGTTCGGTCCCTTCCGGTCCTGGATCCAGGCCAGCAGCTTGCGCTCGGCAAAGACCAGGTAGGCGGCCAGCGTCAGGATCACGAACAGCACCAGGCCGATCTTGGCCAGGATAATCGCCATGTCGATGGTAAGCATGGTCATGGCTGCACCACCCGTACCCCATCACCCTCCGGATCGAGATCAGCGGCAAACTGCCAGCGCCCGGAAAGCGGCTGGATTGCCGGCTCTCCGGCAATTTGTGCAAATATCCCGGCGATGATCTCCGCAGTCGGGCGGGGGAGGCTGCCGGGTGCTTCATTGCCATGGAGCCGGGGCGGATGCCCGGCAGGGTCAAGTCCCTTGATCGGCAGGCCGGGGCGCATCACCTGCCGGAACCGCTGCGCTCGACCCTCGTTGTTGATGAAGGTGCCGTCCATCTCCACCCAGGGGGTGATGGGGAGGAAGATCCCGGCACGGGAAACAGCAGGAGACGGGCGCCAGTCAGCTACTGCCAGCAGTTGGATATCGGTTGGCAGCCGATCAGGGGTTTCTGGTTCAAAGCTGATGATCCCCTTGATGCTACCTCCCGCGATAGCCTCTTCCAGCGGCAGCGTGCCGTGCTCTTGCGCCAGCAACGCCGTGGCAAAACTGTTTGGTCCGGGGAGTAGCATGGCAACCTTGATCCCTTGGGCTGACTCAAGCAGCGGCTGCAGCCGGTCTGAATCGCTGGCAGTGCCGATAACCACCGGCTGTTTTGCCGTAGCGAATGGAATTTCGTCAAACAACCCGGCACAGGCGTACTCGAACGGCAACCGGCTGGTCGGCGCATTGACTAGGAAGACCTTTGCCCCGCGCCGCCACGCCTGGCGGACGGCCAGCGCCATCATCGGCCCGGCGTCGAGCAGGTCGCAGCCGGCAATGACGATGCAGTCGGCCTGGCCTACATCGTTCATGGAGGCGGCACGCTCACCGGATACCAGTTGCGTCGCGGCAACAGCCTGTGTCTGCTCCGTTGACCCGATGTGATAGCAGAGCGTTGCCCCGAGCAGGCTGGCCAGCTGTGCCAGCAGCAGGTTTCCCTCCAGGGTCATTCGGGGAGAGCCGAGCAGGGCGATACTGTCGGGGCCGTGCAGTTCCTGAACCTCATTGATCCGCAGCAGCAGGTCGTCGATCGCCTCGTCCCAGGACGCCTGCCGCCCATCCACCAGCGGGGTGCGGGGCCGGTTCGGGGCATTGACGCCGTCAGCGCCGAACCGGCCCCGGTCGCAGATGAACCAGCCGTTGACCTGGTCGTTTCTCCTGGAAACGATCTTCAATAGCTCCCGGTAGCGGGCCACCGGCATGGTGTTGCACCCGAGCGAGCAGTGGGGGCAGATCGACGGTGCCATGTCGTAATCCCAGTAGCGGGCGCGAAAGCGGGCGGTCTTGTCGGTAAAAACCCCGGTCGGGCAGATATCCACCAGGTTGCCGGAAAATGGAGATGCCAGCGGACCATCGCTGAACCTGCCGAAATAGACCCTGGCTGCGCTCCCCATGACCCCGAAGTCGTCCCCTCCGGCAAATTCCTGGTAAAAACGGGCGCAGCGGTAGCACTGGATGCAACGGTTCATCTCGTGCTCGATATGCGGCCCGAGCTCCTGGTTCCGGTGGGTCCGTTTACTACCGGTGTAGCGCCTAATGGAGTGGCCGCCGGCGATGGTGTAGTCCTGAAGCAGGCATTCCCCTCCTTCGTCGCATACCGGGCAGTCATGGGGGTGGTTGATCATCAGCCACTCGATGACCTGGCGCCGCATGGCAACCGCTTCCTCATCGGTCGTGGAAACCACCATGCCGTCTGCGGCCGGGAGCATGCACGACATCTGGATCCCCTTGACCGGCCCGTCCAGCAGCTTCACGGCGCAGACTCGGCAGGCGCCCGCCTTGCCCAGCGCCGGATGGTAGCAGAAGTGGGGAATCCAGATGCCGACGCTCTTGGCCGCCTCCAGAATGCTGGTGCCGTCCGTTACCGTGACCGGAATATGATCGATGGTCAGTTTCGCCATTTTCTCTTCTGTTTTTTGCTTGTCAGGGAGTGGCTCATGCCGCTCTTGTTGTTGGTTTTTTCTTCGTACATCCGTTTGTCGGCGAGTTTCAGCGCTTCGTTCATGCCTCCCTGCTGTTCTGCAGTGGCCAGTCCATAGGATATGAATACCTGCAGGTCGCTGGTCTCGCGATGGAGCGCTTCCTTTTTCCTGATCCTGCTCAACACCAGCTCTGCCTCGTCGTTTCTGGTAAACGGCAGGATAACGGCAAACTCGTCGCCACCGATTCGGGCGGCGACATCGTCAGCCCTGATTCCGGAACGGATGATCTCAGCAGCGGCAAGAATCAGGAGGTCGCCGGACTCGTGGCCCAGGGAATCGTTCACCTGCTTCAAACCGTTCAGGTCGGCGACGATGATGCTTGACGGGATCTGGCGGCTGCGGTCCAGCCGGGCCAGCTCTTCGTTGAAGTAGAGCCGGTTGTAAAGGCCGGTCATCGGGTCGTGATTGCTCAGGTAACGGAGCATATCCTCAATGGACTGTTTCTGCCGCAGCGCTTCGATCATTTTATTGAACGAAGTGGAAAGCTCACCCAGGAAATCGACTTGCTGTTCGAGATTGCCGGCTGCTATCTGGCTGGTTTGCCAGACCAGGTGGCGCAAGCTGGCATGCAACTGTTTGAACGGGGAAATGAGCTGATTTCGCGGGGGCGGGTCGATCTCCAGGTTGCCGTTGGCCAGGGCGGCGAGAAAGGTGGCAGCCTCCTGCTGTGCGCTAATTAACCGGTTGCAGGCGTGACAAAGCTCCATTGCTTCAGGCGATACCTTGTCCGGGATCTCGACCGACGCCGGGGTTTCTCCGCAGAGCAGCGCTTCGATCTTCTCCCGGCAACATTTGATGATGTCGGCGTTATTTGCCATCAGCACCATCCGCAGTGGCAAGAGTTACGCTAAAGCGGCAGGTCCGCTCGCCGGTTGCCCAGCAGTCAACCTCTTTGGCCTCAAAGGCCTTTCCAGTATATCTGCCGAGCACGCCGGCAATAAATCCTTCGTCATATTCGCAGACCGTGTGTCCGACTACCGGCAGACCGGAGCAGTCCAGGTCCTCACCTACCGTAAGGGTGAAATTCAGCTTTTCCATGTCGGCTTTTTCAATGCGCAGAATGCCGACCCCCATTTCCCGCAGCTTTTCCTGCAGTTCGGCAACAAACCCGTTGAAATCCTGGTCACTGTTCAGCACGTTCGCGCAAAACTCTTCTCCGGCACGCAATCCGGCGCTGCGCAGCAGGTCTGATGCCTCGTCATGACCGTATCTGGCGCAGATCGCCTCCCTGAGGGTGTACTGCATCAGCCGGTACACGGCAAGGTGCATCATCGGGCCGAGATGCGGCCTCCCCAAGGCAATGTCGCCGACCTGTTTCCAGTTGAAACGGCAGCAGCTGTCAGTTCCCATAAACTCCTCCCGGTCTGTGTTGCTGGATTGGGCACCGTTTTTTGATAATGTGCTCCCTGACCTCTTCCTCGAAATGCCGCAACAGCCCCTCCACCGGCCCCATGGCTCCAGGGGCAAGGGGACAGAAGGCGTAGTTGAGATACTTCAGATGCTCAGTCAATATCTCGATATGCTCCTCGCTCCCGTTGCCGCTCTCGATCGTCTCCAGCAAGTGGACCACGTATGGCAGCCCTTCGCGGCAGGGGGTGCACCAGCCGCACGACTCGCGGGCATAGAACCGGACCAGGTTGAGTGTTGCCGCCACCATGCAGGTCGATTGGTCGAAGACCACGATGCCGCCGGTGCCGAGCCGCGACCCGGCCCGAGCCACGCTGTCGAAATCGAGCGGCAGGTTCCAGTGGTCAGGGGTGAGAAACGGTGTCGATGCCCCGCCCGGGAGGCAGGCCTTGAAGCTGCTGCCGTCGCGCATGCCGCCGCAGTGGCTGTCGATTATCTCCCCGAGCGTGGTGCCGAGCGGCAGCTCCAGGCAGGCCGGGTCCTTTACATGGCCGCTGACGCAGAACAGTTTCATGCCGGCAGCCTCGGGAATCTTGGCCAGACCTTTGAACCAGTCGGGCCCATGGGCGATGATGTACGGGATGTTGGCCAGGGTCTCCACGTTGTTGACCACAGTCGGCCGGCCCCACAAACCTTTGATCGCGGGGAAGGGGGGCTTAGCCCGCGGATTGGCCCGTTTCCCTTCCAGGGCGTTCATCAGCGCGGTCTCTTCGCCGCAGATATAGCGCCCGGCCGACTGGTGAACCTCCAGTTTCAGCGAGAAGCCGGATCCGCAGATGTTTTCGCCGAGCAGGCCGGCAGCAGTCACCTCGCCAATGGCCCGCCTGACATTGTCTGCTCCCTGTTCGTAACCGCGGCGGATGAAGACAAAGGCATGGTTAACGCCGAGGCTATAGGCGGTCAGGATCATCCCCTCCACCAGCGAATAGGGGTTGGCCTCCAGCAGCAGTCGGTCCTTGTAGGTGCCGGGCTCCATCTCGTCGCAGTTGCAGATGAGAAAACGCCCCGGCAGGTCGCGCGGCACGAACGACCATTTCTTGCCGGTGGGGAAGCCGGCGCCGCCGCGACCGCGTAGACCGGAGTCGATCACCGTCTGCTGCACTTCAGCGGGCGACATCCCGGTCAGCGCCTTCTTGAGTGCCTCGAATCCCCCTTCGTCCCGGTATTCGTCGAAAGTGATGCAGCGGCCGGGCCGGTTATGACGAAAAAGCACCTGTTCCATTATTCGATCAGCTCTTTCAACACCACGGCATTATTGTGTGCCTCGTCCCTGGCAGCGTAGAGCAGGGTCACGGTCTCTTTTTGCGCAAGATTTTGCAGCCGCGTCAGTATCTCTTTGTGCCCAGTCAGCTCCTGGAGGTAGCGAATCCGGAATTCTTCCCACCGGGCCGGGTCATGGCCGAACCACTGCCGCAGCTCATTGCTCGGTGCGATCTCCTTGCACCACTCGTCAAATCGCGCGCTTTCCTTGGCCACTCCCCGCGGCCAGAGCCGGTCCACCAGGATACGGACGCCGTCTGCCGCTTCCGGCTGCTCATAGACCCGCTTGATCCTGATCATGGTTATTCCCTCGTTGCCGCGACATCCGGCTCAATCAAAGGTCCTGATGATGTATTCGGCAATGGCCCTCGCATCCGCGTCGGAAAGCTGTTTTGCCGTAAAGCTCGGCATCCCCTGACCGCCGCGGCGCATCTTGGCCACCAGGTCCTTGGGGGTCTTTAGCCCGTTGGCTTCGCGGTACAGGCGAAACAACGGCCTGCTCGGATATACCGCGTTTGTCCCCTGGTAATGGCAGCCGGAACAGTGCTGCTCGAACAGCGCTTTGCCGTCCGCTGCAGCTGCAGCGGTTGCCCACAATAAGCCTCCTGATGCCATTAGAACGGCTCCCGATGGCTTCATGTTCTCTCCTTTGCCACGATCTGCTCTGCCAACTCCGGTGTCACCCGATCGTAGATGGTGTCGCCGATCATAACGGTCGGCGCCTCCCTGCAGTTGCCGAGGCAGCAGCAGGGGAGGAGGGTGAAAGCGCCATCTTCGGTGGTCTCGCCCGGTTTTATCCCCAGGTACTTCGAAAAGTGGGCTATGAGCGCCTCTCCACCCATGGACCAGCAGGAGATGGAGTCGCAGACATGGATCACTCTTCTGCCCACCGGTCGGCGGTAGAGCATCTCGTAAAAGGTGGCCAGTTCATCCACCTGCAGGGTGGAGAGCCCGAGCAGTTCCGCCGCCTCAGCGACCGCCTCGTCGGTAAGCCAGCCGTAATGCGCCTGCAGCATCTTCAGCACATCCACCGCCGCCTCCCGCGGGGTGACAGCGTGGGATATACGTTGCTGCAGTTTGGATTTCAGGGTGTCAGGAATCATATCTAAAAACTATCATCAATTGGCAGATGAGCAACCGCTTAAGCCGCAAATGTTCTTCCTAAAGCACTCAGTTTGCTAACTAGCGGTTTTTTAAAATAGTATTTTCCGGTTGTAATAGGGGAAAGGGTGGTGTAAAAGGCGGATATGTCAGGATTATGGGCGGTTAATCTGTCTGTCTGCCCCCTGTGGGCGTTAACGCGCCGCGGCCCCCGTTAGGCAAATAATTCGAAATAAGAGGCAACTATGTCAGAGGAAAAGATAATTTGGGCGGACTGTAAAAGGTGTGCAAGAAAGACTCAGCATGAAGAAATGTACATTCATCACATTAGCGCTGATCCAGATGAGTATCCAGATGCTGAAACTTGGCAGGTAATAAGATGCCGTGGGTGCCTGAACATAGCTTTTAGATATCAATATGACGATTATTGCGACGTTCATGAGACAGATGACGGAAATTATGAACATACAACAACAGTATCATTGTTTCCAAAAACGATAAGAAATCATAAGAGGCTAGATTGTAGTTACTATATTCCTGATGTCATAAGAAACGTATACCAGCAGACGTTATCAGCATACGGTGAAGAAGCTTATATTTTAGCCAGTGTTGGTTTAAGAGCAACTATTGAGGCCACATGTAATCATCTAAAAATATCTGGTAATTCTCTAGAGAAAAGAATTGATCAATTATTTAAAGCTGGCCACGTATCTAATGGTGATAAGCGTCGCCTGCATGCAATTAGATTTCTTGGTAATGATGCTGCACATGAAATTCTCGAACCGAATGAGTCAGAGCTTAGAGTTGCTTTAGAAATTGTAGAGCATCTTCTGAATTCGGTCTTTATTTTAGAAAAAAAAGCAAAAAGGCTTGAAACAGTCATTGAGACCTATGATGAGTTTCTCAAAGCCCTTTCCTCAAGTGTAAAACAACTTAAGTTGGGCGAAACTATGAGTGTTGCGAATATATTAGGCAGAAAAAGACGTTTAGTAACGCAATCACTTACATCATTTGAGGCAAAACTTATCGATGATATTTCAGCTGGTAATATTGCGTACTTAAAGCTTGAAAAAATCGAGAAAATTGACGGTCGTGACATTCAGCTTTACACAATTGGAGAGGTTAGTAAGCCGCAAGTAAATGAAGAGGATGAATTCTCATTTTTATGATCCGGTAGTGTTTTAACACTTATGTCGTTAACCAAATTCTAAAGAGGCTAAGTGCAATGGGAGATGCTGCAAACGTATTCGTAGGATCACTAAATGTAGTGTTGGGAGCTTTATGTGGCTATGGTGGTGCATTCCTTCAAAGTCGACTAAACGAAAAGAATACGAAAAAGAAACTTCTAGCTGAAAAACTAGAGACGGCGTATGGCCTCTGCCAAGCAATATATGACGGACATAGGCGAGAGATGATAAATGCAAGACAGAACCTACCGGCCGACAAGGACACTTTTCTTAATAACCGCAACCATCCCGGGTCCGATGTAAGCCGGCTAAAAATGCTCATACGAAGCTATGCACCAGACCTAGTTCCACACCTGGAGACATTGGATGGTGGGCACACTCCGCTTAAAAATAACTTTATTGAATTAGAGAAGAAAGTCCTCTCTGGACACGGAATAACAGAAGGCGAAATACCCGGACTCTATCGTGAATGGGAAGGCTATCTTACTGTCCTTGGGCAGGGCACTAATAAAATAAAAGCAGGGATTGAACGTCAACTTAATGCTTTAGCAAAATGACATAACATGACACTTGAGGCGATTCGCTGATGCTCACGGCTCAGCGGCGAAGCCGTTCGCTCAATATTTATAATCCTCGAAGAATATCTTGACGATCTCCATTTTAGTAATTACAATGTGGCTACAAATAACTCCATTATTTAACGGAGGAAATCATATATGAGGACAAGCATTATTCGCATAGGCAATTCGCAAGGTATAAGAATCCCCAAGGTTCTCCTTCAGCAGAGCCACCTTGGAACTGAAGTTGAGCTTGATGTAGAGGATGAAAAGATCATCATCCGCTCAGCTTCACATCCCCGTCAAGGATGGGGAGAAAAATTCAAACTCATGGCTGAAAGCAGCGACGATAAGATCATCGACGACGATTTGAGCGTACAAACAGAGTGGGAAAAGGAAGAATGGCAATGGTAGTCAAACGCTTCGATGTCTATCTTGTCAATCTGGATCCAACCGTCGGCCATGAAATTCGCAAAGCCAGACCTTGTCTTATTATCTCTCCAGATGAAATGAACCGGTATGTTGCGACCGTAATAGTTGCCCCAATGACAACCAAGGGCAGGGATTATCCCACCCGAGTGTCTTGTTCTCTCCAAGGAAAAAATGGACAAGTGGTCCTTGACCAGATAAGAACCGTTGACAAGGCACGACTCGTTCAGAAACTCGGGAAAGCTGGCAAAAACACGCAGGAAGAGGTTTTATCTATTCTTGCTGAAATGTTTGCTCCATAGGTCTTGCCTTCCTTGACAAAAAAGGCCCTGCAAGTGTCATCCTTGCAAGGCCTTTTTTTTATCAACTTACCAACAACTAATCAGAGCAACTGTTGCAGCCGCTCTTTGGTCTCACTGCCGAGATAGTCCCACAAGCCCAGATACTGCAGAGTTTCCACGGCCGGGATGCCGTTCTCGCTCCAGCCGCGAGCGTCGTAGTAGACATCTACCAGGCGGCGCAGTTCGTTTTTGCGATGCTCCATCAGGATGGTGCGCTTCTCTGGCGTGGGCATCTTTTGTACCTCTTCGATCCCTTTGACCAGGATCGACGCCACTTCCCCGTCGTTATAGTCGGCTTCGGTCTCGTAGAGCGCGTCTTCCGTCGGACCGATCGCCCGGTCGGGTATCCAGTCGTAATCCCCGGTTGCGGCCCCGTATGTCATGACGTTCATGACCCGCTGCAGGTTGATGTCGCGGTCGGTCTGCTCGAAGATCTCCTCCCAGTCGAGGTCAGTGCCGAGGACGCCGTTGTAGAAATCGGCGTAGATCTCCTGGGATGCCGGGTTGATGTAGATGTCCGTACCGACCCGTTCGGCGGATGCGGGGTTGAAGACATCGACCCACGGCAGTTTGCAGACGCCCAGGTTGTCGTTCCCCAGCCGCACCCTCGGGTAGGCCATCAAAGCCTTGGCCTTGTCCTGGAATGACGGGAATGCGCCGAGGAGGTCGGCTTTTATGAGCCAGGCGGCGGCATGGTGGGCGCCGATGTCGCTTGCCGCGGCATAGGAGCCCTGCATGGAGAGTGACCGGTGGGTGCGGTAGAACGAGAAGGGAAGTCCCTTGGTCTGCATGGCGAACAGGGCGAGATCAGCCCTGGGATCCGTGCCGGTGCGTTCCTGGTATTTTCGGGCAACCCACTCTTCCAGTTCGAGCATCCCCTTGCCGGCGATCCGGGTAAGCTCGGTCTTGCCGCGGGCGAGCTGGTGGATGAACTCGAAGGATGCCGCTTCGTTGCCCCAGGTCAGTTCCAGTCCTTCGGTTTCCGCCGAGGTCAGGTAGCCTCGCTGGAAACACTCCATGAGAAACGCCATGATGGTGGCGGTGGTGATAGTGTCGATACCGTAGTTGTCGCAGTGCCAGTTGGCCTCCATGATGAACTCGGCGCTCCAGACATCGAGGTTGGAGCCGAAGCCGGCGGCAGTCTCGTATTCCGGGCCATCGACCCAGACTCTTTGTCCCTGGTGGGTTCCCGAGACCAGCGTCACCCAGCCGCCCTTGTTGCACTGCAGGTTGCAGCCGGGGAAGCAGCCATCCATGCCGCGGTGTTCGAACAGGTGTTCCGCGTAATGCTTGCCGCAGATCTGGACTGCCCGCGGGTCTGAGCCCCCCTGGAAATTCCTTACCGGCAGCGACTGGTATTCATGTTTGCTCATGAAGGTGATCAGCCCGACGCTACCCTTGCGGTGCATCTTCAACTGCTGGGGATCGACTTCCTTGACAATCTTGTGCAACCGCGCCCCGGCCTGTTTCACTTTGTCCCAGTCTGCCGCGCCGTACGGGTTTTCGCCGTGCGGGTATTCGGCCAGCACAATGATGGCGCTGACCCGCTTGGCGGCCATCACCGAGCCGATGCCGGTCCTGCCGGCCTGCTTGGTGCGGAACACCCCCCGACCGGTCGGGGTCGGCTTGGTGACATCGTAATAGTGGCTGTTGATGCAGCCGTAGCTGGTGTGGGCAGCACCGGTGCCGGTGGACATGAAGGCGATGTTACGCTTGTCGTAGCCGGCAGCGGTAAACCGCTCGGCAATATGCTTTTCCAGATCAAAGGATTCGTCGTCGGCCGGAGCGTCCTCGACCGTTACTTCGTGAGTGAACCCGTTGATAACGATCACGCTGTCGCGACCGGCTGTGCCGGTAACCTTGATGGCGTCGAAACCGGCGTATTTCAGGAACGCGCCAAAGTAGCCGCCGAAATTGGAGACCCCGGGGACTCCGGTCAACGGCGACAGGGCAACGGCCATGGCCTTGGCAGTGCCGGGGAATTGCGGAATCCCTCCCAGCGGGCCGTTGGCAAGGATAAGCGGGTTCGCGGGGTCGGTTGCCTTGGTCTCCAGCGTTATGGAGCGGTGCAGCAGGTAGAGGCCGAGACTGCGGCCGCCGATAAAGTAATCGCGCACCTGAGGGTCGAGCGGGGTGATGGCGATAGCGCTGTCGTTGAGGTCGATCTCCAGGATTCTGTTGGTATAGCCCCGGGTTATGGTTCCTTGTGTGTATTCCATAAGTGCGTTCCTTTGATTCGGGTAGTGATGATCAGTCAGCTGCTGCGTCAAGCTCGAAACGTTCCGGACAGGCGGCGATGCGAAAGCTATTGCCGCGAACATAGCCTGCCAGGCCGATATTGTGCCGGGTGCAGATCTCGACGGCCATATCGGTCGGGGAGGTGCGGGAGGCGATCAGGGCAACGCCGAGAGATGCCGCCTTGGATGCCATCTCAGCGGAGACCCGGCCGGAGGTGAGGAGCATGCTGCCGGTGAGGTCGATACCGGCAAAGAGCGCCTGCCCGGCGAGCCGGTCGATGGTGTTGTGGCGCCCGAGATCTTCAGCATGGAAGATAATCCGGTCGCCGTCACTGACCGCGGCGGAGTGGATGCCGCCATGGCGACAGTAGTGTTCGGCACGGTGCCCCATATCGTGCATCATGGCAAAGATCGCGGCTGGGGCAAAACGGACGTCCTTCGGAACCTCCCGAGCCGGGCCGGCATTGAGCGAGAAGCTGATGCCGGTTCCACAGCCTGAGGTCAGGACCGGCGTCAGCTGGTCGGGGATTTCACCGCGGATATGCACCCTGGCCTCGCCAAACTGGTCGCAGACACTAAACGTCTGGAAATCGCCCACTTCCCGGACAAACCCCTGGGTGCGCAGGAACCCTGCCACGAGAAACCGCAGATCATGCGGTGATGCGATCAGGGTTGCCAGCTCACGGCCGTTGACCGTCAACTTGAGAGGGTATTCCTTGGGAAAGTGATTATGGGTATCGGACAGGGTTCCGCCGCTGTATTTGAGCATGACGAAAAGAGAATACTAAAGGGCCTGTGTGAGGTAAAGCAAAAAAAGTGCGGGAAAACAGGAGGGTGCTTATTGCCGGACAAGGGTCGGCATGTTCATCGGTCCAGGTCTGCCAGCACGAAGTCGATCGATCCGATAATCGCCAGGAAATCCGCCACCAGCCACCCCTTGCTCATCTGCGGCAGCGCCTGGATGTGCGGGAAGCTGGGGGTCTTGATCCGCACCCGGTACGGGATATTGAGCCCGTCCGAGACCACGAAATAGCCGTTCTCCCCCTTGGGCGCCTCTATAGCCGCGTAGTGCTCCCCCTTGGGCGGTGCCATCCCCCGCGTGGAGTTGACGAAATGGTGGATCAAGGACTCGATGTCGTGCAGGGTGTCCCGTTTCTGCGGCAGGACAAACCGGTAATCGTCGGTGATCCAGCGACCAGGGGGCATCTCCTTCCAGCACTGGCGGACGATGTGCAACGATTCCCGCATCTCGGCCCGGCGCACCAGGTAGCGGGCCCAGCAGTCGCCGCTATCAAAGGTCGGCACCTCAAAATGGAAATGCTGGTAGCCGTTGTAGGGGAGCTTCTTGCGCAGATCCCACTCCACGCCGCAGGCGCGCAGGTTAGGGCCGGACAAGCCCCATTCGATGGCGTCCTCCTTGGAGATTACCCCTACACCCTGTAAGCGCTGTTTGAAGATCGGGTTGCCCAGCAGCAGGTCGTCGTACTCCTTGAGCCGGGGCGGCATCCAGGCCAGGAAATCGGCCACCAGCCGTTCCCAGCCGTCGGGCAGGTCTTCGGCCACGCCGCCGATGCGGAACCAGGCCGGGTGCATCCGGCCGCCGGTGATCAGCTCCACGATGTCGAAGATCTTTTCCCGGTCGGTAAAGGTATAGAAGACCGGGGTCATGGCGCCGACATCGGCGGCAAAGGTGCCGAGCCAGACCAGGTGGTTGGCGATTCTAAACAGCTCGGCCAGCATCACCCGGATGGTGATGGCCCGGTCCGGCACCGTGATGTTGCACAGCCTCTCCACGCTGGTGACGTAGGCCAGGTTGTTCTGTCCCCCGGCCAGGTAATCGATCCGGTCGGTGTAGGGGATGAACTGGTTCCAGTGCTGTCGCTCGGCGATCTTTTCCGCGCCGCGGTGGTGGTAGCCGATGTCCGTATCCATATCAACGATTTCTTCGCCGCTCAGCTTGAGCATGAACCGGATGATGCCGTGGGTGCCTGGGTGCTGCGGACCGAGATTGAGGATCAGGGTCTCGTCGTCGATACGGTCGAAGTAATCGCTGGCCGGCAGTGCCTGGTGGCGCCGGGCATCGGCGGTGGTGTAGGGTGCCATCTCGGTGGCCCGGAACGGGTGCCCCTTGCGCAGCGGGTGTCCCTGCCAGTCATCCGGCATCAGAATCCGCTTGAGGTTCTGGTGGCCGCTGAAGCCGATGCCGTACATGTCGAACACCTCCCGCTCATACCAGGAGGCTGCTGGGAAGACCTCGGTCACGCTCGGCAGTTCCGGGGAGTCGCCGGCCAGTTCCACCTTGAGCCGGATATGACCCGGAATGTCGAAGTTGAGCAGGTGGTAGTTGACCGTGTAATCCTTGAAGCGCCCCCGATCCTGGCGGCAGGAGTCGTCAACTGCGGCGATATCTTCGAGACGCTTGAACGGCGCGCTGCTGCGGTCCTTCAGGTGCCGGACCACTTCCGGGAGCAGCTCCGCCGGGATGCGGTAGGTGAGCATGTCGGTGGCGTTGTTGTCCCTGGCCACCCGGTGGTTGAACGCCAGTTCCAGTTCGCTCGCCATGCCGAAATCCGGGTAGTCGTGCCTGGCTGCCGGAGGCCGCCACATCTCATCGGAGCGGGGGAGCCACGGCTTGGGATGGCCGACCGAGACACCGCGGATGGCGGTTCCGGCCATGCCGGGACCGCGGGTATCGCAGCTCTTGGTAGCGCCATCGACCAGCACCGGCGTCACTGTCCCCTGCGTGCCACCCTGCATATGCAGCACCGGCCGCGCCGGCCGCTCGTCAGCGCGAATCTTTTCCTGGAGCAGCATCAGCCCCTGCATGAACGCCTCGGGACGGGGCGGACACCCCGGCACATAGACATCCACCGGGATGATCTGGTTCACCCCCTGCACCACGCTGTAGACATCGTACATACCGCCTGAATTGGCGCAGCTCCCCATGGAGATCACCCAGCGCGGTTCGGCCATTTGCTCGTATAGCCGGAGGATCGAAGGCGCCATCTTCCGGAACACCGTGCCGGCGATCACCATCAGGTCGGCCTCGCGCGGCGTGCCCCGCAGCACCTCGGCCCCGAAGCGTGAGATGTCGTGGCGCGAGGTGAACGAGGTCATCATCTCGACGAAGCAGCACGACAGCCCGAAAAACATCGGCCAGAGCGAGTTGGCCCGCCCCCAGTTGATCAGGTCGTCAAGGGAGGTGAGCAGGATATTGTCGGGGATCGTATTTTTTGTCATGTTCGAGGTTCGAGGTTTGTGGTTCGAGGTTGGGCATCCGGAAGCTTTGAACTTTGAACCTTGAACTGATAATTCTTGCTTGGTCCCCAATCCAAGCCCCCCTTCAACCACACCCACACCAGCCCCAGCAGCAGGGCAACGATGAAGAACGAGATATGGATCATCCCACTCAGGCCGAGCAGGTCCCAGACCGTCGCCCAGCTAAGGATAAAGGCGGTCTCCACATCAAAGACGATGAAAAAGATGGCCACCAGGTAAAACGGGATATATTGGGCAATGCGGGCCGAGCCGCTGGGGATGATCCCTGATTCGTAGGGGAGATCCTTGTTTTTGTTGCCGGTCTTGGCGCCGAGCCACCATGCCGCTGCCAGCAGTACTCCGACAATGACGACCGTTATCAACCCATAGGCAGTGAGCGCGAATATTTCATTGTTGCCGGTCATGACACCCTCAGAACATCAGCCGCAATTGGGAAAGTAAACAGCCCTCGGCCGGTATCTATCCGCTGTGGAGCGCTGTCTCCTGATTCAAGATTACCGCTAGCGGTCGCCATGTCAATTGAGGTTGCGGTCAGGAAGCTGTTCGCAGAAAAGTGAGCGGATTATTGGTTGACATTGGGATGAAAAAAGGCTAAAAAGTACGTCGCTCGGTAACGAGTTCATAGCAAGGCGACGTGGCCAAGTGGTAAGGCAAAGCTCTGCAAAAGCTTCATTCATCGGTTCAAATCCGATCGTCGCCTCCAAAATTCTGTAAAGCCCGATTTTATCGGGCTTTTTTTTGTGCCTTTTGCAACAAGCAAGCGGTTTGCTACAAAACTGTCCTTCCGGGCTTTTCGGGTGCAGAGGTACCATTAAACTAAGGTTCTATGGGTTGTTTTGAAGAATTTCGTCAATATTGTTATTTATCTGTGCCGTAAGCTTATTGATTTCATTAATGTATTCCGGCCGCGCTTGATTGAGGCTTGCCTGCCTGCACAGTAACAGCAGGTTTTTGACTTGGTCGCTTAAATCATACAACTTGAGGTCGTTGCCCATCACAAAAAATGAGCTTCTCTCTGCTCGTTTTAACTTCTCCGGGTCAAAAGTCATTCCCACATGCTGAACCTGCTCAGTGGTAATCTTATTGAGATTAAAGTAGGCTTTGATCATAGGATTCAAAAAGCCTCGTGACCCCGGGAAATTAGACAATCCAACATAGCCATCTTCCACGATCCTGTTCCGGTAGTTGAGAAGTTCAAGAAGTCTCAAACGTATCCCATCCCCTTCACCCTCCCACAAAAGGTCTCGTTCTCTTACTTCAATTGCGTTGAAGCAAATGACCCCGAAAAGGATAATAGTTGTTGCTAATGCCCCTCCTTTAAGAGAGTACCGCTTTATTAGAATTTCAAGAGATCGTAGAACCCCTCCTCCTATTAGAGCAACTCCAATGGACGCCAAGTAAACCCTGTGGCTTGGACTAGAAAGCAGATTGATCGGGTTCTCGACGGTAGCCAGTTTAAAGTCTTTGAGCACTAGCACTGGCAACAGTGACACTGCAAGAATGACGACTCCGGTCCTGCGCAAACGAGTTGACGACTCTGAAGTAAAATTCATAAGCCCGAGCGCTATAACCGGAACGGCCAGCACAATAGCGGTTATTGCCGGATTCAGGACTTCCAGGTATCGTTCCGGGATAAAGAGCGCATCTAAAGAGAGAGAGAAATTACGCAGGTTAAGGTGCAGCCCTGGGGTGAAACTTGTAACCCCCTGATTCGGGGCGATCTTCAACAAGGTAAAGTACAGGAGCACCAATAAGCCGAACGGAGCTACCGATAAGTATTTATCGCCCGGTTTTTGTTCGGCGTAGACAAACCAGAGCAAAATAAAAGGAACAACAACCGGCGTACCTTTTGCTCCCAAGGCAAGTACGAACAGCAGGCATGCCAGCCAGAGAAAACGGCTGTTTTCGCCGCGTAAATACTTTAAGAACAGGGTCAGTGTCCCCAGAGAGAACATCACCGAAACAAGGTCGACTCGTGATGACGGCCAGAGTACGGCATCGGCAATTGCGAAAGATGATGCAAACAGAACGCTTCCGTAGAGTCCGGCTTTCTCATCGCCACTTAACAGATTGACAAAGCGGTAGACAAGAAGTGAGTTGACGGCGTGAATCAGTAGGTCCATTGCGTGGTACCACCTTGAATCAGGGCCGGCGATAAGGGAATCGGCCAGGAACATGAGGTAAACTAAAGGGTCAAAATAGATTCCCTCGGAATAGAACATCTGACTCCAGTTTTGCGTCAGAGTTCTAGCTCTATGAATCCATATGAAGTCATCAAAAACGAAGAAATTATTGAATGCTACGGAATAAATACCGAAAGCGACAACAATAGGAACTATATAAAAGAATTTTTTCAAAACCGATCCTTTCAGTCTAATTAGGCGTAATGTCTGTCGCCAAAGAGTCCCGGAGAGACTTCAACTACGAATCAATGGCAAGATCCAAAAAACGGAAAGAAGCCAGCTTCAAATCCTGGCGGGGTGCCTGGTTGTAGTGATATCAGCTCAATTTTGCCGGGCAACAGTCGTCAAGGAAGCCCTGGAGGACCTTTTCGTCAACTTCGGCAAGGGCGGCAATCCTGGAGAGCCGCGGGAATACCCAGGAACTCTCTCCCTCGGCCAGCAGCTGTCCTTCGCTGTCGCTGACCGCGGCCCGTACCAGGGAAGTTCTGCTGTCGTGAGAGGCAATCTGCGCGGTAACGATCAACTCACTGTTGATCCGTACCGGTTTGTGGAAACTGGTGGTCATTTTCTGGGTAACCCCCAGTTTGCCGAGATGGGCAAAGAGCACCCAGCAGGAAGCCTCGTCGAGGATGGTGGCGATGATTCCGCCATGCACCAGTCCATCAAAGCCGCAATAGGTGCCGGGAACCGTACAGCGTGCCTCGACTCCCTCTTTGGTGCGCCAGAATTTGAGCTTCAGCCCGCTCGGGTTCGAGCAGGCAAAGCATGACCCGGGCCAGCGCCCGGCAATCTCTCGATTAACATTCTCCTCATCAGCCATCGGCAATCCTTTTCAGGCCGGTTACCCAGTCCGCAGTTGAATTTTCCTGGTCTCGTTAGTCGCAATTATATTTCACCGCGGTAACCTTAGCAAAAAAACTCAAAGAACCGCAATATTGAACTTCTTCGGGGCTGAAGTGAAATGATTGAACCGGAAGCTTGCCAGGAAACCGGCGTCGGTTTATGCTGTGAGAAATTTCTCGGGTCCAGGAGCCGCAGGGCCATGGCTGGAGGTACATATATGTTGTTGTGGGATATTTTTCTGCTCTTTACCCGCGTATCGCTCTTTTCCTGGGGCGGCGGACCGGCCTCTCTGGCTTTGATGCAGCGCGAGACCACCAAGGCCCTCTGGGTGCCGCCGGGGACCACCGAGTTGGTCCCCTGGGTAACTCCGCTTGATTTTTCCGATGCGGTGGCAGTGGGGAATGCCCTGCCTGGCCCTATTGCGCCCCAGGTTTCCGCCTATATCGGCTACAAGATGGCCGGGCTCCCGGGCGCCATTGCCGCTGCCGCCGGCACGGTTCTGCCGACGACGCTGCTGATGCTGTTAATGGTGGCTTATTTCTTCCGGATCAAGGACAGCTTGCTGGTGCAGTCCATGCTGCGCGCGGTCCGGCCGGTGGTGGTCGGGCTGCTGCTCTGGACCGCCTACGATATGGCGGTCACGGTCTTTGGCGTGAAAAGATACGGTGTTGCGGCATCGCTGTCTCTTGGCTGGGACAAGCTGCTCATTGTGGCCGTTACTTTCAGCGTGCTGACTCTTACCGAGATTAATCCGGCCCTGGTGGTGCTGGTGGCGGCCGTGTGCGGCGGGGTGATATATCGATGACCGGAGAAACCTTGATGCCTGGGTACGATTTTGATTTTGATACGGTAGTTGACCGCAGCAATACTGCCAGCGAGAAATGGGACAGGTACGCCGGCCAGGACATTATCCCGCTCTGGGTGGCGGACATGGATTTCCGTTCGCCGCCGGCAATAAGCGAGGCGCTGCAGCGGCGGATCGAACACGGCGTCTTTGGCTACACCCATTCTCCGGCAGGCCTGGTAGAGGCTGTGCTGGAGCATCTTAAGCGCGACTTTGCCTGGCAGGTGCAGCCGGAGTTCCTGGTCTGGCTGCCCGGTCTGGTGTGCGGGCTCAATGTCCTTACCAAGGCTGTTGGCGATGAAGGGGACGAGGTCATCACGTTCACCCCGATCTATCCGCCGTTCATGTCGGCGCCGACCCTGACCGGCCGCACCACGGTCAAGGTGCCGCTGCAACTCGTCAATGGCCGTTGGGTGGCGGACCTGGAGGCCCTGGAGCAGGCCGTTACTCCGCGTACCAGGCTGCTGTTGCTCTGTTCCCCCCATAATCCGGTGGGGAGGGCCTGGACCCGTGCTGAACTCCAACAGTTTGCAGACTTTGCCGAACGTCACAATCTGGTCATCGGTTCCGATGACATCCATGCCGGTCTGATCCTGGACCAAGGGACCAGGCATATCCCGATTGCCACCCTGTCCCCGGAAACCGACCGCCGCACCATCACCCTGCTGGCTCCGAGCAAGACCTACAACATTCCCGGGCTTGGCTGCTCCTTTGCCGTGATCAGCGATCCTGCCCTGCGCAAGCGCTTTGTCAAGGCCGCCGGCCGGATCGTGCCCCATGTCAACGCCCTGGGCTACACCGCGGCCGAGGCTGCTTATCGCCACGGCGAAGAGTGGCGCTGCCGGCTCATTTCCTACCTGCGCGGCAACCGCGACCTGGTAACTGCCGAAATCAATGCCATTCCGGGGCTATCCATGACCCATGTGGAGGCTACCTACCTCGCCTGGATCGATACTCGCCCGGCAGGCATCGACAATCCCGGCCACTTCTTTGAACAGGCCGGGGTAGGGCTGTCTGATGGCGCCGATTTTGGCGCTCCCGGGTTTGTTCGGCTCAATTTCGGCTGCAGCAGGTCATTGCTGGTCGAGGCGTTGCAGCGGATCAGGAGCGGCGTAGCTGCGCTCCATAGTGGTCAGAGCAGATAATCGGTGGACAGGAAGTGCGATTTCCGTCCCTTGACGATCTCGTTGACAATGTCCCGGTTGTCGTCGGTCTCGCGGGCAGCCACCACGGTTCGGATTGAGAAGACCCGCAACGCGTCGGCAACCGACTGTGTCCCTTCGGCTGAGTTCTTGCGCCCGTTGAATGGAAAAGAGTCCGGGCTGCGCTGGCACTGGCTGTTGATGTTGATCCTGCAGACCTGGTTCACCAGCGCGTCCATCAGCTGGGCGACCTTGTCCGGCGATCGGCCGAAGATGCTGGCCTGCTGGCCGTAGTCGGAGGCAACCACATAGTCGATGACCTCCTGGATATCGTCATACGGGACTACCGGCACCACCGGCCCGAACTGCTCTTCGCTGTAAACCCGCATAGCGGGGCTCACCGGATAGAGCAGGGCCGGATAGAAAAACGGCCCGAAGACCGTAGCTCCCCCCTTGTTAATCACCTTTGCCCCTTTGGCCAGCGCATCGTTTACCAGGCCGGACAGATAGGCAGGCTTTTCCGGCTCCGGCAGCGGGGTGATAGTGACCCTGTTTTCCCACGGCATGCCGCAGCAGAGGCTGGTGACCCCTTTTGACAGCTTGAGCAGGAACGGTTCGGCAACGGATCGGTGGACAAAGATGATCTTCAGGGCGGTGCAGCGCTGGCCGTTGAAGGTCAGGCTGCCGCTCAGGCATTCGGCGGCGCTGAGGTCGAGATCGGCGTCCGGAAGGATTACTGCCGGGTTTTTCGCATCCAGGCCGAGCACGCAACGGAGGCGGTGGGGCCGGGGATGCAGCGCCCGGAGTCGATCGGCAACCCGGCTGGTGCCGATGAACGCCAGCACATCGATATCGCCGGAAGCCATAAGCGGCGGGATCACCACATCACCGTCGCCGTAAACCGTGTTGATCACGCCGGGCGGGAAGCAATCGCGGAACGCCTTCAGCAGCGGGTGGAACAGGAGAATGCCGAACCGGGGCGGTTTCAGCAGGATGGTATTCCCCATGACCAGCGCCGGGATCAGGGTGGAAAAGGTCTCGTAAAGCGGGAAGTTGTACGGCCCCATGCAGAGGGTTACCCCCAACGGGGCGCGGCGGATCTGGCCGATGATATTTTGTTGGATGACAAAACGGGACGATGCCCGGTCCAGTTCTTTCAGGGCGCTGATGGTTTCGTTGGCATAAGCGATGGCCCGCGCAAACTCTTTTTCCGCTTCCACCGCCGATTTGCCGATTTCCCAGATCAGCAGTGCAACGATCTCCTGGCGTTTCCGGACTATTGCTTGAATAAAACGTTCAATGGAGCGAATCCGCTCGCTGACGGCCATGGTTGGCCAGGCGCCCCGACCGTTGGCATAGGCCTCCTTGGCCGCGGCCAGCGCCTCCAGGGCGGCTTCCGGTGACAAGGCCGGGGCCGTGCCGAGCAGCTGGGGGGTAACGGTGCCGCCCCGGTTGAGCCACAGCGGAGAAGGCACCTCCTGCAATGGCCCTTTCCATTTTCTGATCTGACCGGCGACCAGGTAGTCACGTTGCCTGATTGGCTGCATCCGGAAATTTTCCGGGATTTCGTTATCCGCAGGGAACAGCAGTTCGATCGATTTTTTCAAATGACCCTCTCCGCATTGTAATGATGTAGCTTCCGTGCCCAGTGACACTTCGCCTCATTAAATCCGGTTCGCCGCCATCAGTCAACAAGTTCGGCGTTAAACGGTCATTCTTTCAGGTCTAGGCGGTGGCTGCAGAATTAGCATGAAGATGTTTTATTTACGCAGTTTGCGTCCCTGGGCCATTTGGGCATGAGCCTTTTTACGGATGATGCGGTGCTGATTACTTCAGTTGTGCAACTCAAAATCATGCTGGCAAAATCATTCCAAAAAGATTATTAGTCATCAATCATGTTCACCGCTTAAATGTCCCATTTGGGATGATCGCCGGTTCACGCGCGTGCGCGTGAACCGGTCAACAATGAGTTATGTGGAGAAAAATGAAAAGGATATTCATAATGTCAATCTTGGCTTCAATTCTCGGCTTGTTTGGTTGCAGCAAAGCCAATGCAGAAGATACATGGACGGTTGCCACTGGTGATGATAACGGCAAGCCTATGATTGTTCGTTTTCGGGCAGATACTCCTACAGGTGTTGACATAAAGAAGTATCCGCATCTATTGACTATCTCATGGAAGTATAAACCTGAAAACGAAGGAGGCATGCCATCAGAAGCTGAAAATAAACGGATGGTATTACTTGAAGAATTGCTGGACTCACTTGAGGACAAACGTACAGCGTTTATGACAGTCGCGGTTACATGCAATGGATTAAAGGAGTGGCAGTGGTATTCCAGAGACACTGATGAAACCATAAACTTACTGAACTCTGCTTTGTCTGGACAAGCTCAATTTCCTATAGAGATTTCACTAGATGAAGACCCAGGTTGGTCTGCCTATTTGAAGTTCAAGAATGGTGTAAAATAGAACACATAACCACGCCCATAGACGCCGACCGCCGGGAAATCTGGGCGGTCGGGTCATGGCCGGCCCCGTTGGCAGATAGGGTCAGTACATGAATAAGATAGGGATTTGCGGCGATAATTGTATGTTCTGTCCTCGGTATCTGGCTTCCCAAAATGGTGGTATCAAGGAATTGGAGGAAGTAAAAGAATTGTGGGTTCGTCTTGGCTTACGTGCTTCGGCTGTATCACCTCAAGACATGGCCTGTTATGGGTGTAGACCGGAAAACAATTGTGCTTATCCGGAAGTCCGTGCATGTGCAAATGGCAAAGGGATAGATAACTGCGGTCTGTGCCAAGAGTATCCATGCGAACTGCTAAATGCGGTTTTTGAGAAATCTGAAGAACTACGCTCTCATGCCGTTCGTTTCTGCACACCTGAAGAGATGGATGCCTTACATAAAGCTTTCTGCTGTAAACGACAGAACTTGGATCGGGTTCATTTTGATATAAAAAAACCGGTTGACATCTCTGGAGAAACAAGATAAAACAATAATAACTATAGTCATGGTAGGAAATATGATTTCAATGCGCAGTAAATACGCCATCAAGGCGCTCAGTTTCATGGCCCGTTCCAAAGATAAGGACTGCTTCCTTATTGCCGAACTGGCCCAGGCTGAGAGTATCCCCAAGAAGTTTCTTGAGGCGATCCTGCTGACCCTCAAGAGCCAGGGGATCCTGGCCAGCAGGAAAGGGCCGGGCGGCGGATACTGGCTGGCCAAGGCGCCTGCCGCCATAACACTCGGCAGCATCATTCGCTCTTTTGAGGGTGACCTGGCGCCGGTGCAGTGCCTTGCTGAAAACGCCTCAGGCGCCTGTCCCGAATGCCATGACCTGGCAACTTGCGCCACCAGACTGGTGATGGCCGATGTCCAGAAGGCTGTTTCTGCGGTGGTTGACAAGGTAACGCTGGCCGATATGATTGAAAGAAGTGAGTTCGAGCGTCAGAGGCTTTCCAAGCAGCTTGATTTCTCGATCTGATTTTTTTTGCCGATAAAAACTAGTAGTCCTATAGGCAAATAAACTATTTTCACCAAGAAAGGAGAACCGCTCATGTCACGCATCTATGAAGACAACTCGCAGTCCATCGGTAACACGCCACTGGTCAAGCTCAACCATATTACCAAGGGGGCAGGGGCAACCGTGCTCGCCAAGGTGGAAGGGCGCAACCCGGCTTACTCGGTCAAGTGCCGCATCGGCGCCAACATGATCTGGGACGCCGAGGAGCGTGGCATCCTGAAGCCGGGGGTGGAGATCATCGAACCGACCAGCGGCAACACCGGTATTGCTCTGGCTTATGTGGCCGCAGCCCGTGGCTACAAGCTGACCCTGACCATGCCTGAGACCATGAGCATCGAGCGGCGCCGTGTGCTGGCCGCCCTGGGCGCCAACCTAATCCTGACCCCAGGGGCAGAAGGGATGAAAGGGGCGATAGCCAAGGCCGAAGAGATTGCGGCGTCCGATCCGGCGCGCTGGTTCATTCCGCAGCAGTTCAAGAATCCGGCAAACCCGGCCATCCACGAAAAAACCACCGGCCCGGAGATCTGGAACGATACCGACGGCAAGGTTGATGTCATCGTTGCCGGGGTTGGCACCGGCGGCACCATCACCGGCATATCGCGATACATCAAGAACACCAAGGGAAAGAAGATCATCTCGGTCGCGGTCGAGCCAAAGGAAAGCCCGGTCATCTCGCAGAAGCTGGCCGGCCAGGAGCTGAAGCCGGGTCCGCACAAGATCCAGGGGATCGGCGCCGGATTCATCCCGGATACCCTTGACCTGAGCGTTGTTGATCGCGTCGAGCAGATTGCCAGCGATGATGCCATTGAGTTTGCCAAGCGTCTGGCCAAGGAAGAGGGGCTGCTGGTCGGCATTTCCTGCGGCGCCGCAGTAGCAGTGGCGACCCGACTTGCCTATGACCCCGAATTCGCAGGCAAGACCATTGTAGTCATCCTTCCTGACGGTGCTGAGCGGTATCTCTCGACAGCGCTGTTCGAGGGGATCTAATGGCCGGCCCGTCAGGTGAGCTGTGGAACGGGGAGCTGGAGCGCCAGGTTCGGGAGGCGCTTCGGATCGGGCGGGACACTGAAGTTGCTGGATCTGGTCATTCCCTGATATCGAGGCATTGCCTGTGTCGAAGTTGGGGAGTCCCTGTCTGAAGTATAACTCTTATCCAGGGGCATTGCTTTGCCACAAGTTTCACCCAAATATTCAGACTGACCAGAAACATTGGAGGCCGAGGAATAATCCCTGGCCTCTTTTTTTATCCCAACACGGGTTAAGCTGGGAGGAACGTCAGGTTTTGCCTCGCAACTGGTAGCGGCCCGGGGTGCGGCTTTTGTTGTGATAATGCTGCTTGGCGGCCGGCTGCTAACCTGCTACAGTTTGCGCTGCATCCGGGCCGCATTTCTCGGCTTTGTGCCGGTGTCGGCTCTGGCACTGCTCTATATCTGCACCCAGCAGCGCGAACGGTCAGTAATGACCGCAGAGCCTGCGGCTTCGGCATGAAGAAACAACCATTACAATCAGGAGAGTGTACGATGTTGCAGACCATTTACCGAGTCGTTGTTGCATTAGTCTGTATTGCCTGGATCACAGGGTGCAGCACGGTGCAGCAAGCTGTTGTGCCTGCCGCTACCCCGCGCCTGGCGATCATCTCCGCCTTTGACGCCGAACTGGACAAACTCCGGGCTGCGACCGAGATCTCGGAAACCAGGGTGATCAACGGCCGCAGCCACTACCTGGGAAAACTTGCCGGTCATGACGTGGTGCTGCTCCTGAGCGGCTTCAGCATGGTCAATGCTACCATGACCACCCAGGCCCTTCTTGACCGGTTCCCGGTGCGCGGTATTGTCTTTTCCGGTATTGCCGGCGGGGTCAATCCGGGGCTGAGGGTAGGGGATGTGACGGTGCCGGCCCAATGGGGCAACTACCATGAGCAGACCTTTGCCAGGGAAACGCCGAGTGGGTGGGATCCAGGGCATTTCAGCGGCGATTTTCCGAATTACGGTATGATGTTCCCCCGCGCCAGCTCGGTAATTGTCCCAGACGCAGCACCGGACAAACTTGAGCGACGCTTCTGGTTTGCGGTTGACACAAAGGCACTGGTTACGGCACAACAGGTGGCAGGAAAGGTCCGGCTCAACCGCTGCATTGCTCAGGGGGAGTGCCTGGAGCACGAGCCGCGGGTGGTGGTCGGCGGCAACGGTGTGAGCGGCCCGACCTTTGTCGATAATAGCGCCTACCGGAGTTGGGTCTGGGACACCTTCAAAGCGGATGCCCTTGACATGGAGACCGCTGCCGTGGCAATGGTGGCATACGTCAACAAGGTGCCGTACATTGCCTTCCGCTCTCTGTCCGACCTTGCCGGTGGCGGGCCGGGGAAGAACGAAGAGAAGATCTTCGGCAGGCTCGCTGCGGACAACTCCGCGACCGTGGTCATCGAATACCTGAAGGCGCTGCCGGTCAGGTAGGGGCGCATAACCCCTCCCGGCCTCCCCTTAAACTAAGGGGAGGAGAGAGTGTTCCCCCTCTTAGTTAAGAGGGGGGCAGGGGGAGTTAAAAAGCATAAGGAGCGAGGACACATATGCACCGATATTTCGACTTCAGCGCTAACAACACCAGCTACCGCCAGGAGACTGTTGCCGGAATCGCCACCTTCCTGACTATGGCCTACATCATCATCGTCAACCCGGCGATCCTGGAGGCGGCCGGCATCCCCAAGGGGCCGTCCATTACCGCGACCATCATTTCTGCCGCCTTCGGCACCCTTGTCATGGGTCTCTATGCCAAGCGCCCCTTTGCCATTGCCCCGTACATGGGGGAAAACGCTTTCATCGCCTTTACCGTGGTCAAGGGGATGGGCTACCCGTGGCAGACCGCCCTGGGAGCGATCTTTCTCGCCGGGGTGCTGTTCACCGTGCTGACCGTGTTCAAGGTGCGGAGCTGGCTGGCCAACGCCATTCCCAAGTCGCTCAAATACAGCTTTGCCGTGGGGATCGGCCTGTTCCTCACCTTCATCGGGCTGAACGAAACCGGCCTCGTCACCCTGGGCGTGCCAGGGGCACCGGTCTGCCTGGGCAAGGTGACCAGCCCGGCCACGCTCCTAGCTGTGGTTGGTTTCCTGACCATTGCCTGGTTGCTGGTGAAGCGGATCCATGGCGCCCTGATTGCCGGTATCCTGGTCACGACGCTGCTCTCCATCGTTTTCGGAATCACCCCGCTCCCCAAAGAGCTGATCAGCCTGCCGCCGGACCCGTCGCCAATCTTTGGCCAGCTGGACATCGCCGCGGCCCTCTCTCCCAAGGCGCTGCCGGTGGTGCTGATTGTCTTTGTCATGGCCTTTGTCGATACTGTCGGCACCCTGATTGGCCTTTCAGCCAGGGCCGGGCTGCTGGATGACGACGGCAACCTGCCCGAAATCGAGAAGCCGATGCTGGCCGATGCCTTGGCCAACCTGGTGGCCCCGCTGGTCGGCACCACCACCACCGGCGCCTACATCGAATCCGCAGCCGGCATCGAGGAGGGTGGCCGCACCGGTTTCACTGCCGTGGTAGTAGCGGCCCTGTTTCTGCTCTCCCTGTTCTTTGCCCCGGTTTTCACCATAGTGCCGCCGCACGCCTACGGCACGGCCCTGATCGCCATCGGCATCCTGATGATCTCCCCGGTCACCAGGCTCGACTTCAGCGACTATACCGAACTCATTCCGGCATTTCTCACCATTGTCCTGATCAGTTTCACCTACAACATCGGGGTCGGCATGACCGCCGGTTTGCTGGTGTATCCCCTGCTCAAGCTGATTACCGGTAGGGTCAGCGAAGTCCCGCGACCGTTATGGCTCCTGGCCGCAATGTCGCTGGTCTTTTATCTGGTCTATCCATACAAATAGCCTGTTACAGAAAAAGCCTGCCGGTAAGGACCGACAGGCTTTTTACTATACTTTGTATGTGAACCCGGATCTATTTCTGGAATTTCCGTCTGAAAACCGCAAGACCACCAAGCCCCAGGCCTACGAGCAGCATGGTGGATGGCTCGGGAACAGGATTGACGGTAAGCTTCCAATCTTCAACCTCTCCCTGCCAGTAGTAATCGGTTGAGGTCATTTTGTTAAGGTCAGGGTTGTCGGCGCTGCAGACAACGCGAGCGCGCAGCCAGGTGTCACCCAGCTTGGCATAGTCGGGTATGGTTATGCTCGTAAAAAATGATTTGCTGATTCCTGCGAAGCCATCACCATACTGATAACCGTTCTCTTTCTTGAAATCCCAAGCTGCTTGATAAACGGTCTCGCCGGCGTCGGTAAAGTCCTTGTCCTGATTCCAGTCGATCCACACTTTCAGGTGGTCCTCAAGATGTCTTCCCCATTCCTTCTTATACATATCAAACTTGAATTTGACAGTCTGCCCTGCCGTAAGATCTTTATGCCCCCAGGTCAGGCCGTTGTCTATAGACCAAGAGACACCGTCATCGGAGGTGTCAATAGCTTTCTGGCTTGATTCCGCATCCCAGTTTCTTCCCAGTCGTTGCCAGTCTGCAGTGCTGTGCTTTGCCTGGGTGTAACCGGTTGCATCGCTATAATCATAGTAACTTGTCGCCAAAGCAGTACCGGAAAGACCAGCGAACAGCAGACAGGCCAACACCGAAATCGATAATCTCTTTAACATTTCATCCTCCCGTTTTGATGATTCTTTATAATCAGCAAAATATGTTCCATTTAGCCCAGGTCAGAGTTGTTGAAATTGTTGAGATTTGTAATATGTTGATACTAAAGTAGTATTTTGTTTGTGGGTGATGGTGGTATTTCAATGGTAGCGTCTGACTTTATCTATTCTTGGGGTGGGGTGTGGTGCCAACTGTAAAGAATTCCGACGATAATGTCGGGTCGATTTACAGTCAAAAACCTGCGGAAGCGCCGAAAGGCACCACAATCATTCCATTGGTTGTCTGATAATGGTTTTCCACTTTTCCGGTGCAGTGCGGCGCAGGTCGCTCAGGTATATTTCGTGGTGTTTGCCGGCCCGAATGCTTCCGTTGGCTTCGATGAACGCATGCACCTTCTCGATATTCGGCCCTTCTTCAGAGAACGGCCCGATATGCAGGATCTGCGCAGCCTTTCCCTCAGAGAACGATGCAAACCGCACCAGAGGCAGGGAGACCGGTTTCTTCTTCCGAGCCACTTCTGTAATTGCCGCTTCGACCATTCCAGCCGTAACGAACTCCGGTTGCATGATCATCACGGTCCATTGCCAGGCATCCTTGTTGCCTGTAGTGAATGCCGACATGTCATCGGCCCACCAGAGCGCTTCGAGCGGCATTACCCCGTAATCGATTCCCCTCGCACCTTTTTTGACCATGAACTTCATCGTGAAGGCAACCGGATAGAGCGCTTCGATGGCATCGCTGAACGCTTTGGCGGTATTCGGATCGCCATTGCCATCGACCATGAGGTAGTTCATTGGCGGCACCTCGACAATTTCAACCTTCTTGGCGGATGGGGCATAGAGGTGCTTCAGTTGCTTTTTGTAGTCGATCTTTTCCATTGGTGGGTCCCTTTGTTGGCTGCCGGCCTGGCGCTAAGCGACAGACCGATAATTGCCTTTGCTCGCCTCGTTGTCATAGTGAAGAGCACATGTAATTCACTACCAGAGCAAGTAATGTGATGTCAACTGCTACAACAAAGAGTGCTTCTGCTGCTAATCGCCTGACCAGAAAGCAGTGACAGATGGGGGGGAGCTCCTTGTCTCATTAAACCACTGCTGATATAGACTATTAAGCTTATAGATAATATGTAAAATTTATCTTGACTATTTCGGTTGGTGTTTTTATGATCGGTACATAGTCAGCCCGGTTCGGGCATAAAAAATTTTACGGGCTGACCAGAGAGACTGGAGACTCGGCATGGCACAACAACAAACCCTGCATTTTGAAACCCTCCTCATTCATGGCGGCCTGGAACCAGGCCCCAGCGGCGCCACCACGGTGCCGATCGTCCAGTCATCATCCTTTGCCCACGAAACCGCCGAAGACCTGGAAGATATCTTCCGCGGCCGCAAGGCAGGCCAGATCTACACTCGGCTCAACAACCCGACCACCGAGAGCCTGGAGCGGCGCCTCGCCCTGCTGGAAGGGGGCGTGGCGGCAATCGCCACTGCCTCGGGCATGGCTGCCATCAGCACGGCGGTGCTCACCATCCTGCGTAGCGGCGACGAGATCCTTTCTTCCTCTTCCCTGTTCGGCGGCACCTATTCGCTGTTCCGGGATACCCTGACCAATTACGGTATCACCAGCCGTTTTGTCGACCCTATTGATCTTGCAGCCTTTGAACAGGCCATCACTGACACCACCTGCCTGATCTTTGTCGAGACCATCGGCAATCCGAAGATGGATGTGCCGGATATCGCCGCCTTGAGCGCCATCGCCGGAAAAGCCGGTATTCCGCTCATGGTGGACGCCACGGTGACGTCCCCCTATCTGGCCAAGGGACGCGATCTCGGTGCCGACATCGTCATCCATTCCACCAGCAAATTCATCAACGGCACTGGCAGCGTCATCGGCGGCGCGATTATAGATAATGGCACCTTTGACTGGAGCAGTCCCCGGTTCCCCCACTTTGAGGGTTACGCCAAGAAATACCGGCAGTTCGCCTTTTCCGCCCGGTTGCGAAAGCTGATGCACAAGGATTTCGGGGCCTGCCCCGCGCCGATGAACTCGTTCCTGCTAACCGAAGGAATCGAGACCCTGGGGCTGCGGATGGAACGGCACTGCAGCAATGCCCTGGAGCTGGCCTGTTTTCTGAACGGGCATCCCAAGGTCAGCTGGGTCAATTATCCGGGTCTGGAGACTTCGCCGTTTCACGACATTGCGGCAAGGCAGTTCAGCCACAGGTTCGGCGGTGCCCTTACCTTCGGCCTGGCTAATCAGGCAGAGGCCTTTCGCTTGATCAACGCTCTCAAGCTGGCCCGAAACCTGGCCAACATCGGCGACGCCAAGACCCTGGTCATCCACCCGGCTAGCACCATCTGCGTCGATTACTCACCGGAGCAGCGGGCGCTGCTGGGTGTTTCCGATGAAATGGTCCGGGTCTCAGTAGGGCTTGAACATCATCAAGACATCATCAGGGACTTTAACCAGGCCCTGGCCTCACTTTAAACACGAAAGGATAACTACTCATGCAATTGACCGTAAATGGCCGCTCCGCAGGGATAGAAGGCAAAGATAGTCTCAGCGTCACCGCGCTGCTTGATGAACTGAAGGTCAAGGATGCGCTCTACGTCACTGTGGAGCTGAACGGCGAGATCATTGATCGGCCGACCTTTGACAGCACAGAGGTGAAGGACGGCGATGCCTTGGAGTTTTTATACTTCATGGGAGGAGGTCGCTGATGCTGACCGAAGAACAGATCCAGCGCTACTCCCGCCACATCATCCTCAAAGAGGTGGGCGGCAAGGGGCAGCAGAAGCTGCTGGACGCTAGGGTGCTCATTATCGGCGCCGGTGGCCTCGGCGCACCGATTGCGCTCTACCTGGCCGCAGCCGGAGTCGGTACCATCGGCATTGCCGATGCCGACGAGGTCGATATCAGCAACCTGCAGCGCCAGGTGATCCATTTCACTCCAGATGTGGGGAAACCGAAGGTGGTCTCTGCTGCGGAAAAGATAGCCGCCATCAATCCGGACGTTACGGTCAGGACCTACCAGGAGTGGGTGGCGGCCGAGAATATTACTGGAATTATTGCGGATTACGATTTTATTGTCGACGGCACCGACAACTTTGCCGCCAAGTTCCTGATCAACGACGCCTGCATTCTCGGGGGCAAGCCATACTCTCACGGCGGTATCCTCCAGTTCGATGGCCAGACTATAACCATACAACCGCGGGAATCGGCCTGCTACCGCTGTATCTTTCCGGAGCCGCCGCCAAAGGATGCGATTCCGACCTGCTCCCAGGCCGGGGTGATCGGCGTGTTACCAGGGGTGCTCGGCACCATCCAGGCCACCGAGGCGATCAAATTCATCCTTGGCAAAGGGGAACTGCTGACCAACCGGCTTCTGACCTACAATGCCCTGAGGATGCGGTTCCGCGAGGTAGCGATCAAGCGCAACAGCAACTGTCCGGTCTGCGGTAACAATCCGACCATCACCGAGCTGCACGACGAACTGGATACCCTGACCGTTTGCGACCTGGAGAACAAGTAATGTTGATCATCCCGAAAAATATTCACGACGCGCTGATCGTCCACGCCCAAAGGGATTTTCCCCTGGAGGCGTGCGGCATTCTGGGGGGGCTCAACGGCCTGGTGAGCGACCATTACCCGATGGCCAACAGCGACCGGAGCAATGAGCATTTCATGATGGAGCCGAAGGAGCAGTTCAGCGTGGTCAAGGAGCTGCGGGCCAAGGGCAAGGTGATGCTGGCCATCTACCATTCCCACCCGGAGACGCCGGCCCGGCCGTCCGAAGAGGACATCCGCCTGGCGCTGACCCCGGATGTCTCGCATGTCATCATCTCCCTGGCAGGGGAGACGCCGGAAATCAAGGCATACCGGATCGAAGGGGGGATAGTGACCCCGGAACCGATTTCAATAAGTGGCTAAAGGAGACACCATGTCGGAACAGAAGCAGAAGAGCTCGATTGATCTTAATAATCTCAAGGCCGGCGGCTTCATCAAGGAGCGGGGCAAGGACCTGTTCACCGTCCGGTTGCGGGTGCCAGGCGGACGGTTGTCGGTGGAGCGGCTGAAGAAGATTGCCGAGGTGGCTGAGAAATACGGCCAGGGGGCAGTGCACCTGTCGGTGCGGCAGTCGGTGGAGCTGATCAATATCAATTTCAAGGATTTCGATGCCGTGGTGGCCGAGCTTGGCGAAGGTGACCAGCGGGTCGCTTCCTGCGGCGCCCGGATCAGGGTGCCGACTGCCTGCGGTGGCTGCGAATACAACCCCAACGGCCTGGTGGACACCCAGGCTTCGGCCCTGGAGGTCGACCGGACCCTGTTTGGCACGCCGACCGGCCATCACAAGTTCAAGGTCGGCTTTGCCGGCTGCCCGTTTGACTGTCCCAAGTCGGCCATCAACGATGTCGGCTTTCAGGGCGCGGTGCTGCCGGAACTGCATGCAGGCGACTGCATCGGCTGCGGCCTCTGCGCCAAGAGCTGCAGTGACGGCGCCCTGGTCATGGGTGACGACCAGCTGCCGCATTTTACCCCGGAAAAATGCACCTGGTGCGGCGACTGTCTCAAGGTCTGCCCGACCGAGGCCTGGCAGGCCGCCAAGCGGGGGTACACCGTCCGGATCGGCGGTAAATGGGGGCGTTATCCGCTGGTCGGCACCCTGTTCGCCACCTTCCTCCCGGAGAGCCAGGTGGTGGAGTTCATTGCCGAGGTGCTTGCCTGGTATGTAGAAAAGGGTACCGGCAGGGGCCGGGTCAGGCTGGGGGACATCATTATTCAGGAGGGGCCGGAATCGCTGCTGGAGCGGTTGCGGAACAAATTCCCGGAATCGGTGGTTGCCGCGACCATTGCGCCGCAGATCATCAACACCCAGGTGGGGACAAGGAGGATACCGCAATGAGCGTGATCGATCTCAGGGGGGTCAGTTGTCCCACCAATTTTGTCAAGGCCAAGCTGGCACTGGAGCTGGTCGAAACCGGTGAAAAGGTTGAACTGCTGCTTGATGACGGCGAGCCGGTGAAGAACGTGCCACGCAGCCTCAAGGCCGAAGGGCACAAGCTGCTCGGTTTAGTCGAAAGCGAAGGACACTACGTCCTGACCCTGGAAAAAGGAGAAGAGTAGCAACTTCCCCAAAAGTCCATCTGCGGTGTTGCCTTTGTCGCGAAACGCTCAACGTACTTTGAGTACGCCTCGCGCTCCGCTCCTCAGGCGCCTTGCATCTGGAGCTTTTTAGAAAGTTGTGAAGTTCATATGTCTATTAACGATCAACACATTATTTTATCCCCAGATGCCTCCCCACAGGAGATCCTGACCAGCGGCGTCACCGCGGCCGCTGGCCCGGTGAAGCTGGCTTGCTCGTTCTCGGTGGAGGACGTGGTCATCATCGACCTGATCCAAGCTCTGCAACTGCCGGTCGGCATCTTTGCCATTGATACCGGCCGGCTCAACGAGGAGACCTACGAGGTGGCCGACGCCCTGATCGAGCGTTACCGGCT
This sequence comes from Geoanaerobacter pelophilus, assembly GCF_018476885.1. Lineage (NCBI taxonomy): Bacteria > Pseudomonadati > Thermodesulfobacteriota > Desulfuromonadia > Geobacterales > Geobacteraceae > Geoanaerobacter > Geoanaerobacter pelophilus. Next base: position 432,042 of record NZ_JAHCVJ010000003.1, on the reverse strand, counting down.
CAGCATTGACTGGTATTTCCCCCGGAACGGTGCGATGGAATGCCTGCTACAGGCCAAGGGGCCGTTTTCGTTCCGCGAATCCCTGGAAAATCGGCTGGAATGCTGCCGGGTGCGCAAGGTGGAGCCGCTGTCGCGGGCGCTTGCCGGGCTGTCCGGCTGGGTTACCGGCATGCGCCGGGAACAGAGCGTCACCCGCGCCGCTGTTGCTGCTATTGAGCTTGACCAGGCCAACAACGGCATTGTGAAGATCAATCCGCTGCTCAACTGGAGCAGTGGCCAGCTCTGGGAATATGCGGAGGCGCAGCGTCTGCCGGTCAATCGGCTGCACCGCCAGGGATACCCCTCCATCGGCTGTGCCCCCTGCACCAGGGCGGTGCAACCGGGGGAGAATTCCCGGGCCGGACGGTGGTGGTGGGAAGATCCAAATAATAAGGAATGCGGCCTGCACAGGCGATGATGGAAAGCACTGAAAATGACTAACAAGCGTGTTCTCATAGCCATGAGCGGCGGGGTTGATTCCTCGGTCAGCGCGGCCCTGCTGCAGAAGCAGGGGTACGAGGTGACCGGGGTCTCTTTGCAGCTCTATGATCCGCTGCCCAAGGAACCGGGTTGCCGGGTCAAGACCTGTTGCTCGCTCGATGACGTCATGGACGCCGGTCGGGTGGCCAGGAAGCTGGGGATCCCTTTCGAGGTTCTGGATATGCGGGCCGAGTTCAGGCAGTTGGTGATCGACTACTTCATCGCCGAGTACGCTGCCGGGCGCACCCCCAACCCCTGTATCCGCTGCAATGAACTGATCAAGTTCGATCTGCTGCTGCAGAAGGCAAAGGCGATGGGTGCAGAGCTGCTGGCAACAGGCCATTATGCTCGTATCGAAACGGATGACTCCGGGCGGCGATGGCTTTTGCAGGGGCTCGATCCGGCCAAGGACCAGTCCTATTTTCTCTTCACTCTGACCCAGGAGCAGTTACAGCAGGTTGTGTTTCCGGTCGGCCTGCTCGAAAAAACTGAGGTGCGAAAGCTTGCCGCCAAATTCGAGCTGCCGGTGGCGCAAAAGCATGAGAGCCAGGAGATTTGCTTCATCCCGGACAATGATTACGTGCAGTTCCTGGAAACCCATGGCGTCGGCCAACTGCCGGGCGAGATCGTGACCAAAGACGGCACCGTGGTCGGCCGTCACGCCGGTGTGCACCGTTATACGATCGGTCAGCGCAAGGGGCTCGGCATTGCCTGGCCGCATCCACTGCATGTATCTGCCATCGATACCGGCAATAACCGGATCATCGTAGGTTCGCACGCTGAACTGGCAACAACCTCGCTGACCGCCAGCCAGGCAACCTGGAGCGTGCCGCCCCAGACAGCAGAGTTCCGGGCCAGCTGCCGCATCCGCTACCGGCATAAACCAGCGCCCTGCACAGTGGTCATGCTTTCGGATAACCGCTTTAAAGTGGAATTTGACGAGCCACAGACATCCGTAACTCCGGGCCAGGCCGCAGTACTGTACGACGGAGCGCGAGTACTGGGCGGCGGCTGGATCGAATGACAGAAATATTGATTTATGACCTGCCGGATGCGGATTTTGTGTCAGAGCAAGGCTGTCGAGGGATTGCGCGGAGGCGTAGCAGCGCTACGCCGCACAAGGAATCCCGAAGACTTACGCAGCTCTGGCGCAAAAGCCACATTCGTAATGAGGAAAGATGATGAGTAAAAACCTGACCCACTTGCAGCAGTTGGAAGCCGAAAGCATCCACATCCTCCGCGAAGTGGTGGCCGAATTCAGCAATCCGGTGATGCTCTACTCCATCGGCAAGGACTCGGCGGTCATGCTGCACCTGGCCCGCAAGGCCTTTTTTCCGGCGGTGCCGCCGTTTCCGCTGTTGCATGTGGACACCACCTGGAAGTTCCGCGAGATGATCCAGTTCCGGGATCGGATGGCTGCCGAATGCGGACTCGACCTGATCGTGCATGTGAACGAGGAGGGGGTTCAGCAGGGGATTTCACCCTTTACCCACGGATCGGCGCTCTATACCGATATCATGAAAACCGAAGGTCTCAGGCAGGCGCTGGACAAGTACAAGTTCGATGCCGCCTTTGGCGGCGCTCGGCGGGATGAGGAAAAATCGCGGGCCAAGGAACGGATCTTCTCCTTTCGCAGCGCCAGTCACCGCTGGGACCCCAAGGACCAGCGTCCTGAACTCTGGAACCTGTACAACACCCGGGTCAAGCCGGGAGAGAGCATCCGGGTGTTCCCGCTCTCCAACTGGACCGAGCTCGATGTCTGGCAGTACATCCACCTGGAGCAGATCCCGATCGTGCCGCTTTACTATGCCGCGGTGCGGCCGGTGGTGGAGCGGGACGGCATGTTGATCATGGTGGATGACGACCGCCTGGATCTCAAGCCTGGGGAAACCATCCAGTACAAATCGGTCCGCTTCCGTACCCTGGGGTGCTACCCGCTCACCGGCGCAGTGGAATCCGAGGCCGACACCCTGCCGCAGATCATCCAGGAGATGCTGCTCACCCGTACCTCGGAGCGCCAGGGTAGATTAATTGATCACGACCAGGCCGGGTCTATGGAGAAGAAGAAGCAAGAGGGATATTTTTAACGTGCCGACGCTTTTCCGCTCTGGCGGCGTAAGTCATCACCGGCAGTTGTGCGGCGTAGCGCTGCTACGCCTCCGCCTGCCGCCTCGACAGCCTTGCCAGAACGAAAAATCCTCGGCCCGGATAAAGGAAAACAACGATGGCCCATCAGTCTGAATTGATCGAAAAAGATATATTGGCGTATCTCAAGAGCCAGGAAGAGAAGTCGCTGCTCAGGTTCATCACCTGCGGCAGCGTCGATGATGGCAAGAGCACCCTGATCGGCCGGTTGTTGTGGGATTCCAAGATGGTCTTCGAGGACCAGTTGGCAGCTTTGGAGTCTGACAGCAAGAAGGTCGGCACCCAGGGGGGCGCCATCGACTATGCCTTGTTGCTGGACGGACTGCAGGCGGAGCGGGAACAGGGGATCACCATTGATGTCGCCTACCGATTCTTCTCCACTGACAAGCGCAAGTTCATCGTCGCCGACACCCCCGGTCATGAGCAGTATACCCGTAACATGGTTACCGGCGCTTCCACCGCCCAGGTAGCGGTAATCCTGGTGGACAGCCGCAAGGGCTTGCTGACCCAGACCCGGCGTCACAGCTTCCTGGTCTCGCTGGTCGGCATCAAGCATGTGGTGCTGGCGATCAACAAGATGGACCTGATTGACTTCAACCAGCAACAGTTCGAGGCCATTGTCAGCGACTATCGGCAGTTCGCCAGCCCGCTCGGTTTTGCCTCTATTACCGCCATCCCCCTCTCGGCGCTGAACGGCGACAACATGATCGAGCCCAGTCCCAACACCCCCTGGTACGCCGGGCCGACCCTGATGAGCTTTCTGGAGGAATTTCCGGTGGCAGGGGATAACCGGGAACAGCCGTTCCGGATGCCGGTGCAGTGGGTAAACCGTCCTCACCTCGATTTCCGCGGTTTCTGCGGCGTCATCGCTGCCGGTACCATCCGTCCGGGGGATGAGCTGCGGGTCGCCTCGTCGGGCCGCACCAGCCGGGTGGCCAGGATTGTTACCATGAATGGCGATCTGGATGAGGCGGTTTCCGGCCAGGCCGTGACCCTGACACTTACGGACGAGATCGACGTCAGCCGCGGGGAGATGCTGACCTCGCCGGAAGCTCCGCCGCTCCATGCCCGCCATCCCGAGGCGTACCTGGTATGGATGCACGACCAGCCGTTGCAAATCGGCCAGGTCTACCTGGTGCGGACCGCTACGGCCGTGACCCCCGGCCGGGTCACCAGCATTCAGTATGGCGTGGATGTCAATACCCTGGAGCAGAAGCAGGTGCCGACCCTTGGGCTGAATGAAATCGGCGTTGCGCGCCTGGAACTCGACCGCCCGATCTCTTTCGACAGTTATCAGCACAATCGGAATACCGGCAGTTTCATCCTGATCGACCGTTTCAGCAACGCCACTGTGGCGGCCGGCATGGTGAACGCGACTGCTCCGGAAAACCTCACTGGGCGGGAGACGGCAATTGCCACGGATGGTACTGAGGCAGAAAGCTCTCTCCCCAGGCGCATCCCCTTGAACGAAGGGGCCATTGCCGGGCACGGAGTGAGTGTCGTAGACCTGGCCGGGGAAGGTGGGGTGCTGGCATTCGAGGTGTCGGATAGCTTCCTCGACTATCTCGGCAAGGGGAACCGGGTCCTGTTCCGGCTGCGGGATGTGGGGCAGGTGACTGCAGTGGCGCAACTAGCCTTCGACCAGAGCCTGTCATTCGAATTTGACCGTACTGCCGACGGCATGAGCGCGCTGCTCTTCAGACGGAGCACCAGGCTGAAAAATGGTTTGTCGGATAACGACGGGACCGGGATATGAACGGCTGAGAAAAAGACAGCACAGCCCGAAAACTTTTTCTTGACATTATTGGTCGGCTACTGTAATCATAAAGTCCATAGAGTTTATATTTAATTGTGCCCCTTGTAAAGAGGGGATTTATTTCCAGGTAAAAATCTACTAAATCTACAGACTACAAAAGGAGTATCCAATGAAAACAGGATTGTTGAAAAAGGTTACTGCGGTTGTCGCACTGGCGTTGTCTCTCTCGATTGCAACTGTGGCCGCTGCCGAAACTACGTTGCTCAATGTCTCGTACGACCCGACCCGCGAGCTGTATCAGGATTTCAATGGCGCCTTTGCCAAGTACTGGAAAGGAAAGAGTGGCGAGACCGTCACCATCAAGCAGTCCCACGGTGGTTCCGGCAAGCAGGCTCGGTCGGTGATCGACGGCCTTGAGGCTGATGTCGTCACCCTGGCTCTGGCCTACGACATTGACGCCATTGCCGAAAAGGGGCTGATCAAGCAGGGGTGGCAAAAGGAGCTGCCGCACAACAGCTCGCCCTACACCTCCACCATCGTCTTCCTGGTGCGCAAGGGGAATCCCAAGAAGATCAAGGACTGGAACGACTTGGCAAAACCTGGCATATCGGTTATCACCCCCAACCCCAAGACCTCTGGCGGCGCCCGCTGGAACTACCTGGCTGCCTGGGGCTATGCCCTGAAGCAGAAGAGGGGCAACGAGGCCAAGGCCAAGGAGTTTGTCGCCAAGATCCTGAAGAATGTTCCAGTGCTTGACTCAGGAGCGCGCGGTTCCACCAACACCTTTGTCCAGCGCGGCCTGGGCGATGTACTGCTGGCCTGGGAGAACGAGGCATATCTGGCGATCAACGAGCTCGGCCCGGACAAGTTCGAGATCGTGACCCCGTCACTGTCCATCCTTGCCGAACCGCCGGTAACTGTGATCGATAAGGTTGCTGACCGGCACGGCACCCGCAAAGTGGCTGAGGAGTATCTGAAGTATCTCTACACCACGGAAGGCCAGAAAATCGCTGCCAAGCATTACTACCGTCCCATCGACAAGAAGGTGCCGACCAATCTGGCCAAAGTAAAGCTGTTCACCATCGACGAGCTGTTCGGCGGCTGGCAGAAGGCCCAGAAGACCCATTTTGCTGACGGCGGAGTCTTTGATCAGATCTACGCCCGATGAAATGATCTTTTTCCGCAATATCTGCGTAAGTCTGCAGGATTCCTTGTGCGGCGTAGCGCTGCTATGCTCCGCGCAATCCTTCGACAGCCTTGATCTTGCGAAAAAATTCTCATTTCTAAATTTTGTTTTGAGGGGCGGCCTTGTGGCCGCCCCACCTACTGACAATTCGGTTCTGCATGATCCCGAGCGAGAGGAAGCGCATGAACAAATCTCCGCATAACAGAGTTCTCCCCGGCTTCGGTCTGACCCTTGGCTACACCATCTTCTACCTGAGCATCGTCGTCCTGATCCCCTTGTCGGCGCTGTTCTTCAAGAGCGCAACCCTGAGCTGGGGCGATTTTTGGGCAACGGTCACGGCAGAGCGAGTCATTGCCTCGTTTCGCCTGACCTTTGGCGCCGCCATTGCCGCAGCCTTGGTTAATGCGCTGTTCGGCACCCTGGTTGCCTGGGTGCTGGTTCGCTACCGCTTTCCCGGAAAACGGCTGGCCGATGCCCTGGTGGATCTCCCTTTTGCCCTGCCTACGGCTGTGGCCGGCATCACCCTGGCTACGGTCTATTCAGCCAACGGCTGGCTCGGCAGATATCTGGAAGCGGCCGGGATCAAGGTGGCCTTTACCCCGCTCGGCATCACGGTGGCCATGGTTTTTATCGGCCTGCCGTTTGTGGTGCGCACGGTCCAGCCGGTGCTGGAAGAGCTGGAGCCTGAGCTTGAAGAGGCGGCGGCCTGCCTGGGAGCCAACCGCTGGCAGACCATCCGGCGGGTGCTGCTGCCGTCGATCACCCCGGCAGTCATTACCGGCTTTGCCCTGGCCTTCGCCCGCGGGGTAGGGGAATATGGCTCGATCATCTTCATTGCCGGCAACATGCCGATGAAGTCGGAGATCACGCCGCTCTTGATCATCACCAAGCTGGAGCAATACGACTATGCCGGCGCCACAGCCATTGCCTCGGTGATGCTGGTCATCTCCTTTGTCATGCTGCTGGTGATTAATATCCTGCAGAAATGGAGTCGGCGCTATGCAGCATAATTTATCGGCACGACACGGGAACCGCACTAACACCGAACCGGCGCAGGTGCGCTGGCTGCTGGTTGCCATTGCCCTGCTGTTCCTTACCCTGTTCCTGTTCGTGCCGCTGGCCGCGGTCTTCAGCGAAGCGTTTTCCAAAGGGTGGGAGTCCTACCTGGCCGCACTCAAGGAGCCGGATACCTGGTCGGCCATCAAGCTTACTCTGCTGGTGGCTGGGATCAGCGTGCCGCTCAACCTGGTCTTCGGCCTGATAGCCTCATGGGCCATTGCCAAGTTTGCCTTTCCGGGCAAGAGCCTGTTGCTCACCCTGATCGACCTACCGTTTTCGGTATCGCCGGTAATATCGGGTCTGATCTATGTGCTGCTCTTCGGACTCCAAGGGTGGCTGGGGCCCTGGTTGCAGGACCATGACCTGAAGATCATCTTTGCCGCTCCCGGGATCATTCTAGCCACCATCTTCGTCACCTTCCCGTTTGTGGCCAGGGAACTGATCCCGCTGATGGAAGCGCAGGGGCGGGAAGAGGAAGAGGCGGCCCTGACCCTGGGCGCCAGCGGCCTGCAGACCTTTTTCCTGGTCACCCTGCCCAATGTCAAGTGGGGGGTGCTCTACGGGGTGATCCTTTGCAACGCCAGGGCCATGGGGGAGTTCGGCGCGGTTTCCGTGGTGTCCGGCCATATCCGGGGGATGACCAATACCGTGCCGCTCCAGGTGGAGATCCTCTATAACGAATACAACTACGCCGCCGCCTTTGCTGTTGCCTCGCTGCTGGCCCTGCTGGCGCTGGTGACCCTGGTGGTAAAAAGCTGGGTGGAATTCAGGATGAAGAGACAGGAGATTCAGTCATGAGCATCGAAGTCAGCGGCGTAGCCAAACAGTTCGGGGCGTTCACCGCCCTGCAGGATATCTCCCTCACCGTGCCGTCGGGCGAGCTGGTGGCGCTGCTCGGCCCGTCCGGCTGCGGCAAGACCACGCTGCTCCGGATCATTGCCGGACTGGAATCGCCGGACCGCGGTGAGATCCTGTTCAACGGCGAAAATGCCCATGACGATGTCCGGGAACGGCAGGTCGGCTTCGTGTTCCAGCATTATGCCCTGTTTCGGCACATGACGGTCTTTGATAATGTCGCCTTCGGCCTGACGGTGCGGCCTCGCAAGGAACGGCCGTCCAAGGCGGCAATCCGTGAGCGGGTGCATGAACTGCTCAAGCTGATTCAACTGGAAGGGATTGCCGATCGTTACCCGGCCCAGCTTTCCGGTGGCCAGCGCCAGCGGGTGGCCCTGGCCCGGGCCCTGGCAGTGGAGCCGAAGGTGCTGCTTCTGGATGAACCGTTCGGCGCTCTGGACGCCAAAGTGCGGATCGAGCTGCGCCGCTGGCTGCGGCGGCTGCATGACGAGATCCACGTCACCAGCGTCTTCGTGACCCATGACCAGGAAGAGGCGCTGGAGGTGGCCGACCGGATCGTGGTGATGAACAAGGGGAAGATCGAGCAACAGGGGACGCCGGACGAGGTCTATAGCCGTCCTGCGTCACCCTTTGTCTACTCGTTCCTGGGCACGGTCAACATGTTCCATGCCCGGCCCCAGGCAGGTCAGGCTGTTTCTGCTGAGAGTCATTCGGTCGGCTATGCCCGCCCCCATGAGATCGATGTCAGCCGCCAGGACCCCGGCAACGGGGCCATTGCGGTTACCGTAGCGCGGGTGCTCCCTCTTGGGGCGATTGTGCGGCTTGAGCTGGTCCGCGTTGACAATAACGGTTCGATGGAGGCGGAGATCCCGCGGGAGAAGCACGAGGCGTTATGGTTCACCACCGGTGAGCAGGTTTACGTGTCACCGAAAAACCTGGTGGTGTTTGTCGAGGATTACCAGATCTAATATTATTTGGTGTTCTGGCAGGATTAACCTGCCTGAGTGATACCATTTCCGAAAGGTTTAACAACCTGCTTGAAGGGCGAATTTATCAATCTACAAGCAGGTTATTTGTAAAGCATAAGATGCAAAAGGCTTTGTTTTCAAAGTGTTAACTGTCTGTTGTGTCTCTGGCCCATTGCACCCTCTAGACCCTCTCTCCTCAATACAATCTTGCGATTTCCACCACCCATCTGAACAAGGCTATTTAATAACGGCAAGGTCCCGATATTTTTATTGAAATGACGGTTGATAACGTCAAATTTTCGATTAAAGTAAATCAAGAATCTTTCAACACTGGACATTCCACTGGTAAGCTTTTTGAGAAAAGAGGTTGATATGGTATCGAGACCTTCCGGAATGGCCCTGTGTCTGTGCATGTCGGTTTTTGCCGCCGGCCCAGCCTGGGGGATGGAACGTAATATCTACGACCTGAGCCTTGAAAAGCTCTCTGACCTGGTGGTCACCGACACCAAGATAGCCCAATCGCAGGAAACCGTGACCCAGAAGGTCGAGCTGTTTTACCCCGAAGAGTTCGAGCAGCAGACCACCTACAACCGGAATATTGCTGAACTGCTAAAATACACCTCCGGCCAGTTTGTCAATGTGCTGTCGCGTAACGATGCCAACTGGGGTTCGTTCGGCGGGCTTGGGCCGAAGTACAACGGCTATCTGCTAGACGGACTGCCGATAGATTCTTTTGTGGACTCCATGAGCCTTGATCCGTGGGCCTTCGGTCAGGTGGAGATTCACAAGGGTCCGGCCTCGGTCATGTATTCCAACTATCTGACCATGGATTTCGCCGGTAATGAAACCCCGCTGACCGGCATCACCAATTTCATTCTCAAGGATCGCATCGACGCCCCGGCAACCCGCTTCATGGTCGGTGGCGGGAGTTACAACACCTTTGCCAGCCGTCTCTATCATCAGGACCGGAAAGAGAACCTGAATTACTTCATCGGCGCCGGTTATGAGCAGTCCGACTACACCAACTACGGCACGGCAGATTCGTGGCTGAACATCATCAAGGACCCGGAATACCAGAAAACCAGACTATACGCCAAATTGACCTATCTGTTCGATCGCGACGATCACAAGCTGTCTGTTTTTGCCCACCATACCCAGCATACCGGCGATGCCGGTCGTCCCAACCGCGATTTTAACCATAAGTACGACACCATCAACGCGGCATACACCAACCAGATGACAGATATGGTTAATCTCCAGGTTAAAACCGGCTACCGTAACTATGATCGCCGCTGGGCAGAAGACAACTCCCCGGCCAATCTCGGACTGCGCGAACGTGACGGGGTGGAACAGCAGATCTTTCCTTCTGATCTGACCATCAATGTGACTCATAACGGCAACAGTCTGCTCACTGTGGGGGTGGATTCGCAAGTGGCTACGTACCGGTCGTTTGCCGAGGTTAATGGCGTGCGCAATATCGGCACCGATGTGAACGCCTATTCGGCAGGGCTCTTTGTTCAAGAAAAACTGGTCTTTGGCAGATGGGTATTGAGGGGCGGGGGGCGGTTCAACTATACGAACCACTCGTATGATCTCTTTAACGGGGCAGCGCCATCCAAGCGCGACAACTCCTGGGACACATTTCTCTGGAGCGTTGGCGCCCGCTTTAACATGACTCCGCGGGTTGCGTTTTACGGCAATGCCGGATCGAGCTTTGTGGCGCCATCGGCCAAGCAGCTAGGGGGGACGCTGAATGCCTCTGATGCCGGGGTTGCAGGAAGAAACGGCCAGCTTCCCAGCCTCGATCTGAAACCGGAAAAAGGGATCGGCTCTGATCTGGGACTTGATCTGCGACCGCTCGATACCTTGATTATCGGTATCCGCGGCTTTTACAACCAGGTTGACGATGCCATCGTGGAAAACGCCGTCAGTGCCACGCCGTCGCAGAGCCGCTCTATCAATACCGGCAATGCCCACTCATACGGATTCGAGTTGAATGTCGATCACCGGTTTGCCGATTACCTGCGCTCATTTGCTAATTTCACCTATACGGCAACCAGGGTAGAGAACCCGCTGGATTCTGACCAGGACGGCGCAGACATCTCCTTTGTCCCTGATTATGTTGCAAATGTCGGTCTTACCGGCCGGCTCCCCTGGGGGATATCCTTGTCCCCCTATTTGCACTGTGTTGGCAGTTATTACGACAGCACCGCGAAAAGCACCCGCCGGAAGTTCGGCCCGTATCAGCTGCTGAACATCCGGGCCCAGAAGATGATCTTCAAAAATGCTGATTATGCGTTGAATGCCGCTCTCGATCTTAACAACCTGTTCGACAAGCGTTACGAGATGCCGTGGCAGTTTCGGGACCCCGGATTCAATGCCTTCGGCAGCCTGGAGCTGACATTTTGAATAAACGTGGTCTGCACATGCTGTTACCGTGGTTGAAAAGGGCTTGCCGAAGAGCGGCGTCTGCCGGGGCAATGACGCTGGTGGTCGTTTGCTGCGCGGTTGCCGGCATACCGCTACGGCCAGTATGGGCCAGCGATTTGGAGAATAAAGTCAAGTCGGCGTATATCTATAATTTTACCAAATTCGTCGACTGGCCTGAGGGCGAAGGTGGCACTGGCCGTGAGCCGCTCAGGATCTGTATCGTTGGCAACGATCCGATCCGCACCGTGTTGGGGGAGCTTTCAAACCGTGAAGCAAATGGCCGGCCACTGTTGGTTCAGCGGATTAAAGACCTGAAAACCGTTGGCACATGCAGTGTGGCGTTCATAAGCCGGTCCGAGGAACAGCAGCTGCCTTCCATTTTGCAGCGCTTGAATGGGGTGCGGACCTTGACGGTCAGCGATATTCCGCAGTTTGCCCAAAAAGGTGGGATGATCGGTTTTGTCACCGAGGGGGGGCGGGTGAAGCTTGAAATCAATCTTCGGGCGATCCGTCAGACTGGTTTGAAAGTAAGCGCCAAGCTACTTGAAGTTGCGAGGGTAGTGGAATGACCGGCCTCAAGACTCTCATTTCCCTGATCCGAGGGATGCCGATCAGGAAGAAGCTGCTGCTGATCGCCATGACCACCACTATTATCGGGCTGTTGGTTGCCGGCACGGCCTTCACTGTTTACAACCGGTATCATGTCAAACAGAATATGGTACAAGACCTCTCCGCCCTGGCGATGCTGATCGCCGACCGCAGCAATGCCGCAATCCTTTTTGATGATCCCTATCTTGCCCGGGAAAACCTGGCCTCACTCAGGGTCAAGCCGTCAGTCACCGGAGCCTGTATCTACCTGGAAAACGGGACGGTATTCGCTTCGTATGCTGCACCAAGGAGCGAGACTGAGCCGTTTCCGCCGTATGAACGCATCCGCCAACAGCGTTTTGCGTCCGGGCAACTGCTGGTATTCGAACCGATAGAATCAGACGGGAAGCAGATCGGATCGGTCTGTGTGCGCGCCAACCTGAGGGAACTCGATCTTCTCTGGCGTAATTATCTTGTCTTCACGGTCCTGATTATGCTGGTTGCCGGACTGGCGGCCTACTTCCTGTCTTCCCGGCTACAACAGATTGTGTCGGAGCCGCTTTCCAAGCTTACCCGCACGGCCCAGCTGATTTCGCAGGAGAAAGACTATTCTGTAAGGGCATCCCAGGACAACGACGACGAAATCGGTGTTCTGGTTCAGGCGTTTAACGGCATGCTGGAGACCATAGAAGTCCAGAACCGGGAACTTGTTGACAGCAACCGGAGCCTTGAACAGCGGGTGGCGGAACGGACAGTTCAGCTGCAGGAGGCCAAAGAGCGAGCCGAAGCTGCCGACCAGTTGAAATCTGCCTTTCTGGCAACCATGTCTCATGAATTGCGCACGCCGCTCAACTCCATCATCGGTTTTACCGGCATTTTGCTGCAGGGGCTGGGCGGACCGATCAACGATGAACAGGCCAAGCAGCTCAACATGGTCAAGAACAGCGCCAATCATCTGTTGTCGCTGATCAGCGACATTCTTGACATTTCCAAGATCGAGGCCGGACAGCTGAAAGTGACGATGGAACCGTTCAACCTTCAGGAATCTGTTGGCAAGATGGCGCAGAGCATACGCCCGCTGGCTGAGAAAAAGGGGCTGGAGTTGTCGGTAGAGATGGCCCCGGAGGTGGGGACGATTACCAATGATGTGCGCCGGGTGGAGCAGGTTCTGCTTAACCTGCTCTCCAATGCGGTCAAGTTCACGGAAGAGGGGAGCATTTCGGTTCGTTGTGTGCGTGAAGGCGGGTATTACGTGACCAGCGTAACCGACACCGGTATCGGCATCGAAGATGACGATCTGGAACGTTTGTTCAAGCCGTTTCACCAGATTGACTCGGGGTTGAGCCGCAAATACGAGGGGACCGGCCTGGGGCTTTCCATCTGTAAAAAACTGGTTGAACTTATGGGAGGCTCAATTAGGGTCGAAAGCTGCCAGGGCAAGGGCAGCACCTTTGGCTTCACCTTGCCGGTAAATCCTTGCCGCGAGCAGGCTGACGCTATATCCGCTGCTGATTCCGGTGGCGGAGAGACGGGATCAGTAGCGAGCGGACCGGTAGCGGCACAACCACCGATTCCCGGCGTCCAGGTCTGCAATGACCCGGAGCGGGTTGCAGCCGTTTGTCTCACGCTTGCCGAACTCCTCAGGACCGATGATGCCGCGGCCAGCGATCTGCTCACCGCGAATATCGAGCTGCTCAAAGGGGCTTTCCCCCATGACTTTGCCCTGATCGAAGGGGCAATCAGGCGTTTCGATTTCGAGGCCGCGCTTGCCGTATTGCAAAAAGTACTGCCGCAGATGGCTACGAGTGGGAAGGGGGGGGCGCCCAACCATGGGTGAAGAATACCGATGCCCAGTGGATCAAGGCTTTGAAGACGATTGCCGGGTGTCGAACCATTACACACCGGTTGCGGGGACTGTGCATGGTAACTTTTAAGCAGGCAACAAGAGGGCGTGCTTCCTGGATATCGGCCGTTATCGGCTCTTTTGTCCGTTATTGCCTGGCGCTTGTCTTGCTGGTCGCGGTTTTTTTGCAAGTCGATCCCGCATCTGCCGCTGTCCGCACCGTTACGGTCGGTGTCTATGAAAATCCGCCCAAGGTATTTACCTCCGCAACCGGAAAACCCTCCGGAATTTTCATCGAGATTATTGAACAGATAGCGAAAAACGAAGGTTGGAATCTGCGCTATGTCTCCGGCAGCTGGGCTGAGGGGTTGGAGCGCCTGGCAAAAGGAGAAATCGACCTGATGCCTGATGTCGCTTATATGGCGGGTCGCGAAAAGATTTATTTATTCCACAAGGTTCCGGTTCTGACCGGCTGGTCCCAGGTCTATGCTCGCAAAGGTAGCGGAATCCAGTCGATTCTGGATTTGAATGGCAAGCGGATTGCCGCCCTGGAAAACTCGCTCCAGCTCGAAACTTTTACCCGGATGGCGAATAACTTTGGTCTGAAAATTTCCTTTATTCCTGTGCCGGATTACAAAACCGAATTCGAGATGATTGCTGCGGGCAAGGCCGATGCCGGTCTGACCAACCGGTTCTATGGGTTGATGCATGCAAGAAAGGCGGGGCTTGAAGATACCCCGATCATGTTTGACCCTGCCCCTTTTTTCTTCGCTGCTCCCAAAAATGCTTCCGGAGAATTATCGGAAATCATCGACCGCCATCTATCACAAATGAAAAAAGACCCTCAATCAGCATATTATGCGGCGATGAAACGCTGGACATCTGAAGAGGTGCAATTCTCATTGCCGAAATGGTTGCAGCTTTCGGGGCTTGTGCTGGGGGTTGTTTTGCTCATGAGCCTTGTCGGAAGTTTCGTTCTAAAGCATCAAGTCAATGCCCGTACCAGGGAGCTGAAACTGGTCAATCAGGAAATGGAGCAACGGATTGATGAGCGGACGCTCTCGTTGCAGGAAACCAACATAAGATTACGGGTAGCCTTGGAGGATTTAGCTCATGCCAAGGAGCGGGCCGAGGCAGCTGATCGGCTGAAGTCCGCCTTTCTGGCCACCATGTCTCATGAATTGCGCACCCCGCTCAACTCCATTATCGGCTTTACCGGCATCCTGTTACAGGGGCTGGGCGGACCGGTCAATGAAGAGCAGACCAAGCAGCTAAATATGGTCAAAAACAGCGCCAGTCACCTGCTGTCCCTGATCAGCGATGTCCTGGACATTTCCAAAATTGAGGCCGGACAGCTGAAAGTGGTGAAGGAACCGTTCAATCTTCAGGAATCTGTTTACCAGATGACGCAGAGCATTCGCCCGCTGGTTGAGAAAAAGGGGCTGGAGTTGTCGGTCGAGGTGGCCCCGGAGGTGGGGACGATTACCAATGACGTGCGCCGGGTGGAGCAGGTCCTGCTCAACCTGCTCTCCAATGCGGTCAAGTTTACGGAAAAAGGAGGTATTTCGGTTCGTTGTGGCCGTGAAGGCGGGTATTACGCGATCAGCGTAACCGACACCGGTATCGGCATCGTGGATGGCGATCTGGAACGGCTGTTCGAACCGTTTCACCAGATTGACTCGGGGTTGAGCCGCAAATACGAGGGGACCGGCCTGGGGCTTTCCATCTGTAAAAAACTGGTCGAACTTATGGGTGGCTCAATCCGGGGGCAAAGCTGCCTGGGTAAGGGCAGCACCTTCGGCTTCACCGTGCCGGTAAATCCCGGCAGCAAGCAGGCTGACGCTATATCCGCTGCTGATTTCGGTGGCGGAGAGGACAAAGTGCCTGCGAGTGCCGGATCTGTTGAACAACCGGAGGCGAAACCAGCGTTGATGCCGGCCTCTGTTGACCGGGAAAGGGTTGAAGCGTTATGTCGCAAGCTTGCTGAGCTGCTTGGTGACGATGACGCCTCAGCGGGTGATCTGCTAAACGCGAACCGTGCGCTGCTCAAGGGTTCATTCCCCGATGAATTCTCTGTTATCGAAGGTTTAATCAGGCGCTTCGACTTCGAGGGGGCACTTGCTGCACTGGGTAAAGTGATGAAGGTTGATGTGCGGGGTAAAGAGAGCCAAGCGCATGAGAGTTGACGGATGAATAATGACGCCGCGGTAAAAAGACCTACGGTGCTGGTGGTCGACGACATTCCGGAAAACCTGTCGCTCATCAGTGCTTTGCTCAAAGACGAGTACAAGGTCAAGGTGGCCAACAGTGGCGAAAAGGCGCTCAGGATCACTAGGTCTGAGGCTGCTCCGGACCTGATTCTGCTCGACATCATGATGCCCGGTATGGATGGCTACGAGGTCTGTCGGCGGCTTAAGGCGGATACGGCAACCAGGGATATTCCAATAATTTTCCTTACCGCGCGAGCAGAGATGGAGGATGAAAAACTCGGCCTGGAACTTGGCGCTGAAGACTACATTACCAAACCGATCAGCCCCCCGATCTTCATGGCACGGGTCAAGACCCATCTTAAACTGAAAGCGGCAGCGGATTTTCTTCGCGACAAGAACCAGTTTCTGGAACAAGAAGTGGAACGACGCACCTGCGAGGTAAGGGCTATTCAGGAGGTCACCATCCTGGCCCTGGCATCTCTCGCCGAAACCCGAGATGCGGATACCGGCTACCACCTGCAGAGAACGCAACGGTATGTCAAATCGCTGGCACTGAAACTGAAAATTCATCCGCGCTTCAAGGATTACCTTTCGGACAGCAACATCACCATGCTGTTCAAGTCGGCGCCGCTGCATGACATCGGCAAGGTGGGCATTCCCGACCGCATCCTGCTCAAACCGGGTCCCCTGGAACCGGAAGAGGGGGAAATCATGAAAACCCACACAAGGATTGGCTGGGATGCCATCGAGCATGCCGAGCGGGCTCTTGGTGCCAATGTGGAGTTCCTGCAGATTGCCAAGGAAATTGCTCTCTGCCATCACGAAAAGTGGGATGGGACCGGCTATCCGCGAGAGCTGTGCGGAGAGGAGATCCCGATTGCCGCGCGGCTGATGGCTGTTGCCGATGTCTATGACGCGCTCAGCAGCAGCCGGGTATACCGGGACGGGATGCCGCATGAAAGAGTAGTGCAGATGTTGACTGAAGGCAGGGGCACTCATTTTGACCCTGATGTTATCGAAGCTTTCATCGAACTTCAGGATCAGTTCCGACAGATATCACTGGATTATGCCGTTTTTTGTGGATCAAGCCAGCTAGTGCATGACAGGGTCAGATAACTTATGTCTTCTGCTGCCGAAAAAATACCATCGATCACCTGGCAACCCGGCCATTTTCTGCCGGGGTTGGCTCAGAATATTGCGGTTGCTGTCACCTATGTCGTGACAGCAAAGCTCGGATTTCTCCTTGCCCTTGATCAGACCAATGCCACGGCAGTATGGCCGCCAACCGGGGTTGCCCTGGCAGCCTGTCTTGTTTTCGGGCTGCGGCTCTGGCCCGGAATCTTTCTCGGGGCTTTTCTGGCAAATATCCTGGTGGTGGCCGGCAGCACCATTGCGTCGTTGCCCGTACTGATGCTGGCGTTGAGCACGGCAGCCGGGAACACCCTGGAGGCGCTGGTTGGCGCCTATCTTGTCAACCGCTTTAGTTCCGGCCGGCTTCCTTTCGACCGCACCCTGGATACCGTCTATTTCATGCTGTTCGGCGCGCTTGTCAGTCCCTTTATCAGCGCCACGGTAGGGACCGCGAGTTTCTGCAGCTACAGCAGCGACTGGTCTCGCTTTGGCCAGATGTGGCTGACCTGGTGGCTGGGCGACGCAGTGGGTGCCCTGATTATTGCTCCACTGCTCCTTACCTGGGAAAAGCGCGGCGTATTTCGCCGGTACCGCTGGCAGACAGCAGAAGCTGCCGCTTTGCTGGCAATGCTGCTGCTCGCGGAACTGACTATTTTCCCCCTCAATGCACCCTTGGAATATCTGGTATTTCCTCTCCTTTTCTGGACGGCCTTTCGCTTCGGTCAATTCGAGGCGGCCGTCATGGTGATGCTGGTCATGGTGACGTTTCTGCTCTGGACCGTCTCCGGCTTAGGTCCGTTTGCCGGCAAGCCGCTGAATAATGCGCTTCTTTTTCTGCAGTCCTATCTCGGGGTGGCCTCGGCATCCACCCTGATCCTCTCTACGCTTATCAGCACTCGTAACCGCGCCGAGGCCAGTTTGCGGGAATACCAGGACAACCTGGAAAAACTGGTCACCCTGCGGACCGCCGAGCTGCAGGGCGCCAACGAGCGCTTGACTGGAGAGATCGAAGAGCGGGTCAGGACCGAGCAGGAGCTTGCCGTTGCCAAAGAGCGAGCTGAGGCTGCCGATAATCTGAAGTCGGCCTTTCTTGCCACCATGTCTCATGAACTGCGTACGCCGCTCAATTCCATCATCGGTTTCACCGGCATCTTGTTGCAGGAACTGGGGGGGCCGGTCAACGAGGAGCAGGCCAAGCAGCTCAATATGGTTAAAAACAGTGCCAATCACCTTCTGTCTCTGATCAGCGATGTTCTGGACATTTCCAAGATCGAGGCTGGACAGGCGACCGTTACCTGTGTGCCGGTGGATCTGAAAACCATTATTGTCAAGACGGTGCTGAGTGTGCGTCCGCTGGCGGAGAAGAAGGGGCTTGAGCTCACGCTGGACATGGCAGAAGACGTGATAAGAGTCAACGCCGACGAGCGACGGGTGGAGCAGATCTTGCTCAATCTCCTGAGCAATGCGGTCAAGTTCACCGAAAAGGGATTTATTGCCGTTCGCTGTGGGGCCGAGGCAGGTAACTATGTGATCAGTGTAACCGACACCGGTATCGGTATCAGGGCTGATGACCTGGAACGCCTGTTTCAACCGTTTCAACAGATTGACACCGGCTTAAGTCGCAAATACGAGGGGACCGGGCTGGGTCTCTCCATCTGCAAGAAAATGGCTGAGTTGATGGGCGGCTGCATCCAGGTTGAGAGCAGCCTGGAAACAGGGAGCACCTTTAGTTTCGTACTTCCGCTGGAAAGGGGATCGGCATGAAAAGGAAGATTCTTTATATCGAGGATAACGAACAAAACTTGTATTTGGTGAGGTTTATCCTGGAAAAGCATGGCTATGAAGTGCTTTCTGCCATGGATGGTCAGGAGGGTATCGACCTTGCCGCGGCTGTGAAGCCGGATCTGATCCTGCTCGACATCCAGTTGCCGCTCATGGATGGGTATGCCGTGGCTCGGCAACTTCGGGCCAATCCTGATCTTGCCGGCATTCCCATTGTTGCCGTCACTTCCTATGCCATGGCCGGCGACCGTGACAAGGCGCTTGCCGCCGGATGCAACGGCTATATCGAAAAACCGATAAACCCGGATACTTTCATGCAGCAGGTAGAATCGCATTTGCCGGTGCCGGCATTGTAAGGAGAAATCGCGTCATGCAAAGCATTCTTGTTGTCGATGACATTGCAGAGAATCTCTATTTCCTGGAGGTGCTGCTGAAGGGGAACGGTTTTGAGGTTCGCACTGCAGCTAATGGTCTGGAAGCCCTGGAATCGGCTCGGAGCGAGCAGCCGGCTTTGATTATCTCCGATATTCTCATGCCGGTGATGGATGGCTATGCCTTGTGCCGTGAGTGGCGGTCGGATGAGCGGCTTAAGGGAATACCTTTCATCTTTTACACGGCCACCTTTACCGAAAAGAAGGACGAGGAGCTGGCGCTCAGCCTGGGGGCCGACTGTTTTGCAATAAAGCCCCAGGAACCGGACGCTCTGATGGAAATCATCAGGAAAGTGTTGGCCGGTTCCAGTGATAAATCAGTTGCCTCTCCTGCTGATATGCCTGCCGATGAGGGGGTACTGCTCCGGGAATACAACGAGGCCCTGTTCCGCAAACTGGAAAAGAAGATGGCTGACCTTGAGCAGGCCAACCGGGAGCTGGAGCAGAAAATCAGCGAGCAGAAACTCCTGGAAGAGCAGCTGCGCCAGGTGCAGAAGATGGAGGCGATTGGCAGGTTTTCCGCCGGAATAGCCCATGATTTCAATAATATCCTGACCGCCATCTTCGGCTTTGGTTCCATCATGAAGTTGAAGATGAGCGTCGGCGATCCTCTGCACGATAACATCGATCATATCCTTGCTGCGGCCGATCGGGCTGCCAATCTGACCCGCAGTCTGCTGACCTTCAGCCGGAAACATGAAATGAAAATGCAGCCGTTGAATCTCAACAGCAGCATCCGGAACGTCGAATCGTTCCTGCGGCGGATTATCGGCGAGGACATCAAACTGATCGTGTCGCAACGGGTTGAGGATATCCTGGTTTATGCCGATGGCGGACACATCGAGCAGGTGTTGATGAACCTGGCGACAAATGCGCGCGATGCCATGCCCTGTGGCGGCATTCTCTCGATCGGAACGGACATCGTTGATATTGACCATGAATTCATCCGGATGCATGGTTACGGCACATTGGGCCGCCATGCGCTGCTCTCATTTGCCGACAACGGTATCGGCATGGATGAAGCGACCCGACAGCGGATCTTCGAGCCGTTCTTTACCACCAAGGAAACCAGCAAGGGAACCGGTCTGGGGCTCTCGATCATCTATGGCATAATTGAGCAGCACCACGGCCATATCAGCGTCTACAGCGAACCTGGCCAGGGGACCAATATCAAAATCCTGTTGCCGCTCATGACTGCCGACGTTGTGTCAAGTCGGGCGTGCGACGGTCAGTGTCAAATGTCGGGCGGCTCCGAGACCATATTGGTGGTTGATGATGAAGAGCCGATCAGGCAATACCTGGAGTCATTTTTGACGACCTTGGGGTACCGGGTGCTGTTGGCGAAAGACGGTCGTGATGCTGTGCAGACTTTTCGTGAAAAGGGCGCTGAGGTAGACCTGGTATTGATGGATATCATCATGCCGAACCAGAATGGCTATGAGGCCGCAGGTGAACTCAAGAGGATCAAACAGGGGATACCGATTGTCTTTACCAGTGGCTATCCTTACGACCTGATTAATGAGCGTAAGCTGTTGGATGATGATGCCCAACTCCTCGTTAAACCGCTGACACCGACTGATCTTGCCCGGAAACTGAGAGCTGTTTTTGATGGCTGAACGCAGTTTTTTCAGCTGTCGGTTGGGACATTATATCTTGGCTTTGGCAGATCATAGACTGAACTGACCAACCAGTCGCTGCAGTTCCCTGGACTGCATGGCAAGCGTGGCTGCCGCAGAAGCCGTATCCGTGGCCCCATGGGCGGTCTGCTGGATTACCGCCGTAATCTGCTGGATGTTGTTGGAGATCTCACCGGTGGTGGAGGTCTGTTGATTGGCTGCAGTAGCAATCTGGTTGATCTGCATGGTAACGTCATTTATCTGCTGTAATATCTGTTCCAGTGATTGGCCGGACAAGCCCGAGTATTCCGTCCCTTTCTCAACCTCGGCAACCCCTTCCTCAATTGCGGCAACTGCTCCACCTGTTTCGTGTTGAATAGCCTTGATCATGCCGCTGATTTCCTGGGTGGCGCGGGTGGTGCGCTCAGCCAGTGCCCGCACCTCGTCGGCAACCACGGCAAAACCTCGTCCCTGCTCGCCGGCGCGGGCGGCTTCTATGGCGGCATTAAGGGCCAGAAGGTTGGTCTGGTCGGCAATGTCCTGGATAGTGCCGATGATCTCCCCGATCTGGTTGGAGCGCTGGCCCAAGCCTTCGACTGTTTTTGCTGCACCTTTGACCCGGTTGGCAATACGCTCCATGCAGACTGTGGTCTGCCGAACCACTTCGGCTCCCGACCGGGCTGTTTCACTGGCGCGGGAAGAGTTGTCTGCCGCGCTCATGCAGTTGTTGGCGATATCGCCGGAGGTCGCGGCCATCTCTTCGCTGGCAACCGCAACCGTGTTCGTCTGGGAGGCGACGCTCTCGGTCCCTGCGGCTATCTGGTCGGCGTTGGACTGAAGCTGGCCCGAAGCCGTGGAGACCTTTTCCGCAGTCTGCGACAGCTGGGAAATAATGTCGCGCATGGTTGCTTGCAGGGAGCCGATGGAGCGGATAATGGTACTGATCTCGTTGTTCCGTTTCGGGGCAATGGTTTCTGTCAGGTCCCCTTTGGTCATCCTGGCCAGATAACCCAGGATGCGCTGCATAGCATCATTGACTGTCCAGAATAGCAGCCAGCTGAACAACATGCCAAGCACCACGAAAACTGCTGTGGATGCAACGGCCTGGGACAGGGGTAAGGAGCGTCCCGCCACGACCGCTATGATTATACAGAAGCTGTAACAGATGCAGAGCATGAAGATACGGGTACGGATTTTCAGGCACAGGTAAAGGTCTAGCAGGGATTTCATCGTTACCTCCTGGTGTTATAACTCCGGGCAGGAGTTCTTTCGTGTTTTATCGTCAGATATGTCGACTAATTTAGTAGAAAAATATAATGAATTGCTTTGTGTTACAAGGGTAATGGAGAATTGTTAACGTGGTTTTGAGGATAGTAGAGGGAGAGGGGACAAGCGGAGGCGGAGCTATGTTTTCAGTAATGCCTCAACTTTTTTGGCAAACTCGGTAACGGCAAACGGTTTCTGGATGTAGTGAATCCCTTCGTCCAGCACGCCCTGGTGCACGATCACGTTGCTGGTATAGCCGGACATGTACAACACCTTCAGGCCAGGGTAGTTGTTGAGTAGTTTCGCGTGCAGTTCCGGTCCGGTCATGACCGGCATGACAACATCGGCAATCAAAAGATCCAGAGGCTTGCCATTGACCATCTGCAGCGCTTCCTGCGGAAACTCGGTTGACAGCACCTCATAACCGCGCCTGGTGAGCAGTTCATCCACCATGGTCCGCACCATCTCGTTGTCTTCCACCACCAGGATGTTCAACCTGTCTACCGGCAACGGCACTTCTTCGGGCAGTGCCGGCTGCTCATAAGCCAGCTGGTCGTCAACTATCGGGAAGTAGACCTTGAAGGTTGTCCCTTTACCCGGTTCGCTGTAGACCCAGATATTGCCGCCGTGCTGGCGGACGATTCCATAAACTGTTGCCAGTCCCAGGCCGGTGCCTTTGCCGATCCCTTTGGTTGTGAAAAACGGCTCGAAAATCCGCTGTCGGGTCTCTTTGTCCATGCCACAGCCATTGTCCGAAACCGCAAGCATCAGGAACCGTCCCGGCGTAACCTCCGTATGATTACTTGCATATTCGTCATCAAGCAGCACATACGCGGTTTCAATGGTAATCTCGCCACGTTCGCCAATGGCATCCTGGGCATTGACCACTAGGTTCATGAGAACCTGTTCGATCTGGTTTTTGTCTGCGCGGATGCCATACCCCTGATCCGACAGAAAGAGACGGATCGTGATGTTTTCCCTGATGGTCCGTCGCATTATGTCATGAAAGCTTTTAATGGTCTGGTTGAGGTCGATGACCTTCATTTCCAGAATCTGCTTGCGGCTGAAGCTCAGGAGCTGCTGTACCAAGGTCTGCGCCCGGTTTGCCGCTTTCAGTACCCGTTCTACCTTGGTGGCCGCAGCATTGTCTTCAGCCAGATCCTGAAGCAGGAACTCCGCATATCCCTTGATCGGTGTCAGCAGGTTGTTGAAGTCATGGGCAATGCCACCGGCAAGGCGCCCGATCGATTCCATCTTCTGCGCCTGGATCAGCTGGTCTTCCAGCAGTTTGCGCTGGCTGATATCGATAAAGGTGACCACTGCACCGGAAACCCGATTATCTTCATATACGGTGTGCGACCAGTATTCAACCGGGAAGCTGCTGCCGTCGGCCCGCCAGAAGACCTCACTGTCCACATGGACATTGGTCTCACCGCGAAAGGCCAGGTAGACCCTGCATTCATGGTTGGAATAAGCTGTCCCGTCAGGATAGGAGTGATGGATCAGGTTGTGCATATTTACGCCGAGCAGTTGTGACTCGTGTTCGTACCCAAGCAGCTTGAGGCAGGAAAGGTTGCAGAAGGTGCAGTTGCCATCCGGATCAATACCGTAAATCCCCTCTTCGGTGCAGCTCAGCAACCGCTGGATATGGGCATCCCGCTCCCGCAGCTCTTTCTCTGCCCGGACGCGTTCCCGCAATTCGTTTTCCAGCGCGGCCTCCCTTTCATGAAGCCTTTCCAGGGCGTCATTCACTGCAGAGCCGATAATGTCGAATTCGGTCAGTCCGGTTACAGCAACTTTTTCGCCGCTCTTTACCGTGGAGACCATTATTTCAACCGGTCGCCTGAGGGTTTTTCTCAACACCAGGAAGATGCCGCTGATCATCAACAGGATGCCGAGCGATACCAGCGGAAGCAATAGCGCTGCGCTGCTGCGATCCATGAGAGATTTTGTATCACGACCGACGGAAACCACCCGCCACCCCCAGAGAGGAAACCGTTCGGCATAACATTGGTAACTGTTGGCACTTCCGTTGGCTATGTAATAACCGGTTTTGCCGGTCGCAATTATTGCCTGAGCTCGGTCTTTGGGGAGAGTGCTAAAAAAGAGGGAACCATCGGCGGTGGCGATAACCCCGTCATGGCCCAGCCTGCTCCATATTAAGGAGAGCGCCTCTTTTACGCTCTTTTGCATCGCCTCGGTAACCACCGGGTTTCCGGAAATATTAGCGGCAGTTAGCTCTGAAGCAGTCGCTGACAGGGTCTTGCGGACCTCGCTGTTCACTGCAGACAAGGAAAAGCGTGAGTAGTCTTCCTGGATGGTGTGGGAAATCTTGTAGATAATAAATGTGAGCGCCGTAAAGACAACAGCTATGATAATGAAGCTGGGGACGGTTAACCGATACCCCAGGCTTTGTCTATCGAAGCTCATTGGTTACTTCCCAGAAAACTGAGTAGAGATTGAGTATGGACGGAAGAAAATCTTTGCCCGGTTCGGTAAAGCCGTTTTTGACCTCGTCATCCCAGTTTTTGACAAGCTCTGCATGGTTGGCGTTTGCAAGCGGCTTGATCATCCGTAATTCAGCAACCACTTTTTCTCGCACCTTTGCTGGTAAAGAGGGGAGGGCGGCCAAGGCGAAGTTGGGGACCTCCTCAGAGGTTGCCAGCACTCTGAGGTTCGCTTTGCCGAGTCGCTGGTACAGGGCCTCTTTCATTCCCCCGGCAGATAGCTCTCCTGCCATGAGCGCCGACACAATCCGATCCTGGCTTTCGAGGAAGACCGGCTTGGTCTCCGAAAGCCTTACCCCGGAACTCTTGAGCATTTTTACCGGTAGAATGTGGGCCGCAGTAGATCCTTTAAACAAACCGATCTTACGACCTTTCAGGTCTGAAATACTCCTGACCTCCGGATCGTTGGTGATTAAAACCGAGTGATAAGATGGCTTGCCGCTCTTTCCGAGGGCGACCAGCATCGGTTTTACGCCACACTTGTTGTAAGCCCTGCCAAGCGGCACCGGACCGGCCAGGGCAATCGATATCTTGCCATTGCACATGTCTTCAACAAACTCTTCATGGTTGTTATATAGCTGGAGTTTCCACGACTGGCCAGTTGTCTTATTGAGATAATCGACAAAAGGGGTAAACAGCTTCCAGATCTTTTCCGGGGTGTAGTACGGGATGACGGCAAAGGTATAGTGCTTGCTGTCTGCCTCAGGCAAAGCAGCTGCATCAGTAACCAAGGGGAACAAGCCAAAAGATATTATTATGGCAAGAAAGAGAATAAACCTCTTCATGGTGTAAGACCTCCACGATATTAGTAATAATAACAGGAGATTTTACACAATCAATGAGGGGAATTGAGATTTATAAGGGAACTTGTTCCGGTGTGTTGCAAGACAATATAATTAAGTCAGTATTCAAGTAAATAGTGACCTGATTTTAGATAGATACCGTATTTGAGCAGGAAATCCCTTCAAGTACATGAACTTCACTACTGTTGGTCAAGGCGTAAAGGTAACCTACGCAGCGAATAGACCTGATACGCTCGATTCCTGATACTTCATGCCCAAGTTTCTTCCTTAGCTTGCTGATATAACCGTCGATGCTGCGATCATAGGAGGTCAACCGGCGACCAAGCACCTTTTTACAAAGGTCTTCACGTGATACCAGCTCCCCCGCATTCCTGAGCAGATGTTCAAGCAGGTTGAATTCAACTGATGTTAATTCGACAGGTCTCCCGGAGCAGGTCACGTTGCGGGTTCCCAGATCAATTTCCACATCGCCTACCACCAGCTTTTTAGATGAAGGGGCAACGGCGTGTTCTTCTTTCTCCTGATTAGCCCTGCGTAGAACAGTTCTGATTCGTGCAACCAGTTCTCTTGTGTTGAAGGGCTTGGGCAGATAGTCGTCAGCCCCCATCTCCAGCCCGATAATTCTGTCAACATAGTCTCCGCGGGCCGTCAACATGACAACCGGCGTGTCCATCTGGGTACGGATATGGCGCAGTACCTCAAAACCGTTCACGGTTGGAAGCATGACATCGAGTACGATCAGATCGAAATTGCCGTCGCTGGCTTTCGTAACCCCTTCCCGACCGTCGTGGACGGCTTCGACCGCAAACCCCTCAGGTCCAAGGTATTGCGAGAGCATCGTGCAAAGCTTTCTGTCGTCGTCGATCACAAGTAACTTCTTCATTACTTACTCCTGTTATAGGTAACTGGTTGGCCGACTATACTTCATTTCCCATATAAGAAACGTTAATTTTTTTTTGATAATTTTGCGGATTAAATCGCACTTCTCCACAATTTTCCATAAAACAATTACAAATGCGTAATAAAACTTTTTCCTGGTGCGTCGATGTCGACAGTAGATGCTATATGCGTAGCGCCTTGCTATGCACGCTATAACCTGGATGGAGGGTATCTATTCAAGGCTGTTTCAGCAGGTGGGAAGGTAATGTGCCCTGATGAAACAGAATTTCTTTGATCCGGGCGGTGTCATACTTTCTGGAGTTGTGACGGTTTAGCGAAAGTATTTTCAGCTTAAGTGAATGAATTTTCTTATTACGAAAATGCAAGAATAGTTCCGACCTCGATAATTTTAGAGGGATGGTAGCACTTTCCGGCGGCCTCACATTGCTCGTAAAGCATCCGGGATGCAATGCGCGTTGTTTGTTTGCGGGCTTGGGTTTATTGACAACGTTCAATAAAATAGCGGCACAACTTTATGTCAGGACTGACTATTTTTGTATTGTAAGCTTATGGTTGTATGTATATTTATGGCCTTAAAGATGTATATGTCTGTCTGTTGGTGAAAACACGTAATTTATCCTTTATGCATCTGCATCCGGGGAACTTGTGAGGAGAGACATGGGACGCAACCTGGTCAAAAAGATACAAAGGGTGAACTGCTACTGGCAGAAATCAACCTGTGATTTAGCGTAGTGATCTTGAGACGGTTTCTCTAATACCGAACATGGCACTTATACGTCGCTATCCAACAAACTCTTTATTTCAATATCTTAGTTGAATTGAACAAGACGATACGATCAATATTCGTGCAGGATGGTCTACGTGTTTTCTCCTGTCGCTGCCAAGGTGAAGTAGAACGTCGCCCCTTTTCCCTTTTCCGCTTCAGCCCAGATGCGGCCTTTGTGCTTTTCGACAATCCGCTGCACTGTTGCCAGACCGATCCCTGAACCTTCAAACTCTGCCTCGCTATGAAGTCGGCAAAAGGGTACGAAGAGGTTTGTTGCATACTCCAAGTCAAAGCCGACCCCGTTATCCCTTAGGTAATAGACGGTTTCACGGTTCATCTCCAGCCTGCCGAAATCAATAACCGCGTTTTCGGTTTTGACCGTGTATTTGAAGGCATTTCCCAGAAGGCTACGCAGGCCGATGTCCAGCATGTAGCGATCCCCCAGCACGATCATATCCGGGGCGATGGTTATTTGTACTTTTCGGTCTCCGCATTGCTGCAATAATTCATCGGCGATCGATTTGGCCATTTCCGACAAATTGACCGGTAACAATGAGACATTGGCTCGCGATAGCCGGTTCATGGTCAGCAGGCTGTCAATGACAGTCCGCAGACGGCGGCTTGCGGCATCTATCCGGTCAGCGCAATGAACGACTGCTTCTGTATCGGAATCACCGGCGATTTCGCTCATCATCCTGCTGAACCCTTCCAGGCGGGCTATTGGCGCCCTCATTTCGTGAGAAATGGCATAACAGAACCCTTCCAGTTCCTTGTTCATCCGTTCAAGATCCGCCGTTCGTTCGCTCACCCGCTGCTCAAGCTCCAGGTTAAGAGTTCTGATTTCTGACTCCGCATGCACCTGTTCCGTGACATCGATGGTGTAGCCTGCCAGGATATAGCGCTCTCCCTGCTCAATTGGGAACTTGATGGTGGTGTAGTGACGACCGTTTAACTCTTCCTCAAGAGCCAGCAACTGACCCCCGGAGGCGCAGGTCCAGTCGTCGTTGCTTATCTTTGCTGCAAATTCAGGCGGGAATAGTTCTTCCATGGTCTTGCCGACCATGTCCGGGCCGGCAATTCCGATCATCTGCATGTAATTATTGCTTGCGTACAGCACCCGGCTTGAGGTGGCCGTCACTTCTTTGATAAAGGCATAGATCGGCGAATGCTCAATAAATGTGGAAAAAATTCTATTGGCATCATTCAGTTGTTGATCTGTCTTTATTCGCTCGGTGATGTCGTGGACCAGGGTAAAAAGCACCTTGCTCCCTTTCCATAACGACTGTCCACCAACGATTTCTACTGGGAAGATCGTGCCGTCTTTTTTCCGGTGATACTGCAACGGGATGAAAACCGTCCCTTGTTGGGCGTCATTAAGGGCTGAGGTCGCAGCATGATCTGGTTCGGCCCACAGCATATAGGCTGTTATCCCTGAAAGCAGCTCTCCCTTTTTATAACCATACATGGCAACATGAGCATCATTTGCATCTAGTATTTTCCCGGAATCAATATCAAAAATGCAGATCGCATAGATCTCATTATTGAAAATAACCCGGTATTTGCTCTCGCTTTCCAGCAATTCCTGGGTGCGACTTTTTATCCGGCGCTCCAAAGACTCGTTGAGCTGGCGGATTTCACTGAACCGCTCAGTTAGAGAGCTTGCCATCTCTTTGAAGTTATTTATCAAGTGATTGGTTTCTTTAACGCTGCTATCCGGCCAGACTATGCCGTTTCTTTCATGCTCAAGTCTCGCGGGGAGATCATTGGTGATAGTGCGCAGCTTTTCCAGGGTGGCAATCGATCTGCGGCTCACCAGTTCGGCAATGCCGAGCGCTGCAAGCAAAATCAGGAACAGCAGGGTCAGTTTATCGGTGTAATGCTCGTAAAGCGCTTTCTGGAAGGGGGCCACCGGCTGTTCCAGAATCAGCTGCCATTCTGCCAGGTCGCCGATGGTGGTTTCCGCAACATAGAACGATTTTTTCCAGCGCTCGGTAGGCGGGGTATTGGGCGGCAGTTCCGGCATCCACTGGCTGATCCCTTTATCGTCAAGACGCTTGATTGTCCCTTTGTCGCGCTTGAACTGAGTCATGACGTTCTGCTGGGGACGGTTGGTCATGATAACATTGCCGTTTTTATCGAGCAGTGTATAGAACGAGGTATGTCGAGACGAGCTTACTTTAAGATAATTATTCAACTGTTCCAGACTCAGAATGCCGGCGACATAGCCGTTGTACAAGCCTTGGGTCATTACCGGCGCAAGCATTGCCACCATTGGCATTGACGGGCCAACTTTGGCAATAACCACCTCCGAAAGCATTGGCTGGAGTTTTTGTTTGAGAGTGGGAATGAATGGACGATCGGCAAAACTCTTGCCGAGATTCTTTTGCCCAGATTCATCGATCAGCGGAGAAAAGGCGACACTGACCGCTTCCTTGTCCAGTAGCCCGATCCGTTTATAATTGGAATCGGACTTGTGCGTCACTTCCAGATAAGGCTGCATCTGCAGTGGTGTTTTTGCTGCAGCCATTTCTGCAAGATTGAGAACCGCGGATTTTCTGTTGGTCACCCATGTTTTGAAATATTGATCGATACGGGTGCTGTCCTGCAGGAGTCCGGAACGAATCTGCAGGTCGGTTTTGCTGAAGTCTGACCTGCTCTCAATCGAGAGCATGATCATCGTCGGGCAGATAACAAAAAAGGCCATGAAATTGTAGATGATTTCCCGATATGATATCAGTGTGGTCTGTGACCGGAGGCTATAACCGGCAAAAACCAGCCTGGCAACAAGTGCGTTGGTAATGCCGTTCATTGCCTGCTTGACCATTACGATATTGGAATTGCTCAGAGGGACATGCATCACGAGGTGGTAAAACAGGTAGACCAGCGGCATGCCGATGATAAGCCAGTAGATGGTATCGGCTACCACCATCCCCATTTTGCGGCGATTGATCAGCCAGCCGACAACCGCCACTTCAGCGGTCATGATGATGATAGCGTATGGGTGATTCCAGAGGATGTAGGTATAGCCGGCAATTATGGCGCTGGCCACAACTGCCTGACCAAGTCCGAACAACTGCAATACCAGCATGCCGCAGATGCTGCCGAACAGGAAATCAACATTGAGGAACAGGGAGAATTTGAAATAATTGCCTGCCAGACCTGCAGCGATCAGGGCAATCATGCAAGGAATTCTGAATCGTTTGCTCGAATTTATGGTCTTTGCCGGTGTCGTCATCGTCATCCTGTTGATTATCGAAGGAAAGATGCCAACCAGTATCCGCTATTTAATGGATAAAGTGAGAATGTGTTAATTTTATCTTGATGTGCGGAAAGTGCAATTGCCTTAATTGTGATTGCCGCAAGGTAGGCTGGCCGGCGAGCACTGGGGAGTAACTCTGCAAAGGGGCTGCGGGGTAGAGGATAATGAATTATTGCTGTTTTTAGCATTCATATGCCTGTCCGTCGCGCATCTCGATCTTTCTTCCTCCAAGCCCGGCGAGTGCGGAGTTATGGGTGACCATTACTATGGTCAGTCCTTCGTTTCTGTTCAGGTCCTGCAAAATTTCGCCGATCTCGGCGGAACGCTTGGTGTCAAGATTACCCGTCGGTTCGTCGGCGAGCAGTATTGACGGGCGATTGACGAGAGCTCTGGCAATAGCCACCCGCTGCATTTCCCCTCCGGAAATCTGCCCTGGCAGATGATTCATGCGATGCCCCATGCCGAGCATCTCAAGAAGTCTGTCCACTTCTCCTTCCGCACCCGGTTTTTTATAAAATGCAAGCGGCAGGGCAACATTTTCCCGAACCGTTAAGGTCGGGATCAGGTAGAAGTTCTGGAAGATATAGCCGAAAACCTCTCTCCGAATCCTGGTCAGGGCCTTCTCTTTCAGGTCGTTACCGCTACCGTAAATGACTTTGCCTCCCAGGTCCATTTCTCCTGTAGACGGGTTGTCGAGACAGCCGAGAAGGTTGATCAGGGTTGTTTTGCCTGATCCTGAGGGACCGGTGAATGACACAAATTCTCCATGCCTGATCGTGAGCGATACCCCGTCCAGAGCGCGAATTTCTTCACTGCCTCGGCGATATACCCGTGTCAGGCGCCGTGCCTCAAGGAATACGGAATTCTCAGCCATGATCGCTAACTCCTTATCGTTTCCAGGGGGCGTACCCGACCGGCTTTCCACGCAGGGTAAATACCGCTTAGCAGCCCGATGACAACAATAATCGCCAAGGTCAGAGATGCGAGCTTCATGTCAATGGCTACGAGTTCTCCGCCAGGGGCATAGGGCAGAACCATCCTGAAGAGCATGTCGGAGAGCCTGGCAAGGCCGAAGGCTATGCCGATTCCTGCGATGCCGCCAATAGCACAGATGATGAATGTTTCGATCCAGACCAGGAAAAAGATATCGGACGGCATGGCCCCCATGGTCTTTAATATCCCTATCTCCTGTTTTCGTTCAAGCACCGACATGAGGATGGTATTGACAACACCGACCATGGCGATCAGCAGTGCGATGACGGCAATGGAGAGCACCATGAGTCTGGCCGTGGCAATGAGCTTCATGATCGTCTGCTTTACCTGGCTGAGACTCACCACCTGTACGTCAGGGAGCTGAAACAGGTCGGTTTCCAGCTTGGCAATGTCTGCATCTTTGGTTGTCTTGATGCCGATAGTGGTGATCTTGTCGGTCGCCGAGATCTTCTGCAGGGTCTTAAGGGGGACAAAGATGGTGCCGTCATCCTGGGTACCGGTCCGCTCCAGAATCCCCACCACCTTGAGTTGGACATTCTTTTCGGGGACAATAATCATGTCCCCCACTTCCCGCATCTCCAGTTCTGCTGCCTCATAGCCCATAACCGCTTCTTCAGCAGTCTCGCCACGAAACCAGCCCCCTTTATGAAAACGGAAAAACGGCTTCATCTCCGGGAAAGTAGCGGCTTCGACACCGAAATACCCGGCAATCCCGCCGCCGTCCCCCTTATTCGGATCAAAAAAGGCCTGCATCAGCATCGGGGTGACCTTGTTCACATCGGGTCTCTTGGCGATTGCTTCGGCCACTGACTGCTCTATGTAACGCAGCCCTGTTCCCCCCTGCAGCATCATGGTGGCTGCCTCGTAGGGGCACCCCTTGGCCATGACCATGAGCTGATACCCCATGTTGTCGATATCACGATTCAGCGCGGTTTCATAACCGTGGTTAAAGCCGAGCAGGCTTACCAGAACCCATGACGAAAGCATGATCCCGACCATGGTGAGCAGGGTACGCATTTTTTTTCGCAGGAGATTCTTATAGGCGATCTGGAATCTGTTGATCATGTTGTTAGCGGTTCTTTGAGTAGAAAAATTCGTCCATCAATACCAGGTTCTTCTTCACTGCCCGCAGCAGGCCGAAAAAATCGGTTACTGCCTCGGGTGCCGGATTGTTGATTAAAGATACTTTACCGGAGCCTTTACCGCTGACCGGGTCATACTGCTCAAAATCCTTGAGGGTCAGGCCGACGAACTGCCTGCCGAATCTGGGGGAGGTAAATTTACTGGCCCACTTCCCTGCAATCCTCTGGATATAGAACACCTTGATCGTCCCTTCCATATCCAGAGAGACAAAGACTTCAAGTACTCCGAACTGGCCCTTCTGATTTACCCCGTGAACATAGCCTATCTTCTTTTTGTCCCGGTAGATTTCATAGAGCGTGTATGGAACGTTGAGAGGGGCATAGAGCGCCGGACTCTTGCCGAGGCGGGATTCGACTTTTCGCAGCAAAGGCTCCCCTCCGCTCTGGGCAAAGGAGAAATAGCTGGTCGAGAAACTGGTAGATCCGGGGAAGAGTCTAGGCACATCGCTGGCTGGATTATTTAATTCGCAACTGACGGCAGCCATTGCCGTGACGGCACAGAAAAGCAGAAACAACTGCGCTAAAAGATAGTTGAAGCAGTTTACAAATGTTCGGCTCACGCCAAAAACAATCATCACAATTCCCTCATAGCACAACACTGTATCCTTTTAGGAACTAGATACTGAATAGATAGGCACCGCGGAACTGCTCATTGCCTTTCTTCAGCAGGGTAAACCTGAATTCCCATGCCCCGGGCATCGAAAGCCACACCGGCAGCAGATAGACACCTTTGGCGGAGAGTGAGAACTCTTTACTGCCAGTGCTATGGGCGCCCCGCATTGAAGGCATGTCCGCATCTCCCTTGACAGTGAAGGACGTGTCACGTTTTCCGTCACTGGTGAATATTTCAACTTTCATGATAGGAGTTCCTAGTTTGGGAGGTTTGGTGAAGCCATATATGAAGTAGTGGCCGGCGCCGATCAAAACCTTTTCCCCTGGTTTCGGGAGCGACTTATAGTCGGATTTGGTATTGGCAGGAGTTACGGCTCTAACATTGATAGCCGTAAAGCCCAGGCTTAGAGCGAGCACCCCACAAAGCAAAAGAATTCTCATGTCTCCTCCTGCAGAATGCTTTACATGGATTTGGGCGCAAAAACCTAGTGGATAAATTTTAGCGCAAAATTGGTTAAATATTTGTTGGAAAAATTGCCAGCCTGGGAACCGGGTGCGCCATGAAGGCGGCAGCGCCCGGTTCCCATTAGAGATACCACTGTTTCAATTGCGACTTACCTGATTGTTAAAGTCAGGCCTGGGATATCAGCACCATTTGAATCCTTGACAAAAACAGTGCCGCTGACCAGGGAAAAGTCAGCCGCAGTTACCGTAGCCCCAGTCGAGACATCATAGGACAGAACGGCAAAATCGCCGGTACCGATTCCCGTGTTAAGTACGACGTTAAAATCCACCTCCTTTGGCACCTGCAGTGACAGATAATTGGCAATAGGCTCGCTTCCCATCCCTGTAGCTACGCCTGCCAAAAGGAGCACATCGGACAATGTCTTGCCGGTGCTCTCTGCACGGAGTGACACAGTTGCAGGCAAGGTTATGGCACCCTCGATGGCGTGGATCTTGGTTCCTGCCGGCAGTGTGCCGGTTATGCTAAGGGTCAGAAGTTGCGACTTTTTGCCGACTGCAGCAAGCTGGGTCGCTGCTGAGGGGAAATCGTCGGCGGCTCGCGTTGTTGAATCAGAGCTCAGCAGAGCAGTACCCAGTGCAGCGGAGAATTCAGCGGCGGTGGTGCTCATGGCTCCGTCGGTTTCAATCTCTGTTTCAATTCTCGAGAGGATTGTATTCATTTTGTCGTAGTCAGTGGTGCCGGTGGCAGTCGAAGCCATTTTGGAAAGTGCCGCCAGAGCGAGAGTATAAGCCTGGGATTCCTGACTGGTGCTGCTGTGACCAACTGAGGCGATGTCTGGCCGAACCGGTTCAATGCCGATGATGTCACTTATCTTGAAAAGGTCATCCATCAGGTTGTTGGCAGTTGCAATGACTGCTGGAGGGGTTGCGGAAGTGCCGTTGCTACTTGCTTTGCGCCAGGCCAGATCGGTAAGGGGCGTGACTGATACCACCCGATTGTTGCTGGTCGAAGAGTTCACCGAATCAACCAGGGCGTGCAGCGGGTTGGTTGTCGGGATGGTCACTGTATTGCCGGTGGCCTCGTCGGTATAGGTGCCGCTGACCTCTACCAGGATTGCACCGCTATAGTCTCCCAGTGACAGGGTGTACTTTCCGTTGATGTCCGTCGCAGTGGATTTCAACAGGGTCCCTTTCACTCCATTGCTATTTACCGCGTATACGTTGACCACGCCGGGATAAATGATCCCTGCGGATGCCGTACCGGAGATCGCAGTGCTACCGGCAGGGCTGCCTCCGCCACCGCCGCAACCGGCGAGGCTAGCGATCAACAGTGCCATTGGTATCAAGTATTTGAAAGATAGGAACTTCATAATGATCTCCATTTTTTGGTAGTTTTCCGGCCCGCCAGCTAGCGGGCCGGATTCTCTGTTTGCCGGTTAGAATGACACCAGACCGATAATTTTCTTGAATATCACCAGGACATCTCCGGAATCGGTCTTGCCGTCCGGAAGCGGCATGTTGTTAACCAATGGAGCTACGTCGCATCGCGCCTGTTCGGCAATAGTGAGCTTCTTGATGTTCAAACTTCCCCTTAACGCCAGGAAGGCATCTACTATATCAACCTTCCCATCACCATTGGTATCTCCTGTGGCCAGTTGTACTCCGTCTGCCAGGAAGATCTTTGAGGTAAATGTGTAACTGACCGATCCGGCATTGGTGAAGCGGAAATAAACCGTTTTGAGACTATCACCGGCGGTAAGGGTCCAAGGCATTGCTGTTGTTGCCGCATAAGGGGCTGGAGTCGTATAGTTGACCCCGTCGTTGGAGAACGACATGGTGGCAACACCTCCGCCGGTTGGGTCCTGGGCGCTGATCTGCAGCAGCACATTTCTCGAATTGGTGTAAGGGGCATTGTTGTTGATGCTGACATTGGCAGTCATACCGGGGTTTGCCGTGAAGTTGTAAGCAGCGCTTTGGACTGCTGAAACATTGCCTGCCTGGTCAACGGCAAAATACTTTACGGTTACTGTGGTGCCCGGCTCGTTGATGGTGAACGGCTTACTGTATTTCTTTGAGGAGGTGGTGGGGGTAGCGCCGTTAGTGGTGTAGTAGATGGTGGCACCCTCAGGCTCATTGGGCGTTGTCATGGAAACAGTCACTTTGTTGCTGTAGTCGCCGGGGGCCGGCGATACTTCAACAACTACCGGAGTGGTTTCGAGGGTGATCTGTGCCGATACCGGAGGATAGACGACACCCATGCCATCAGTGAATCTTACGTAAACGGTCTTCAGCCCGTCGCCAGCCGGCAGAGTTACCGGCACGTTGCTGGCGGAGAAGATATTGACTGCCGGTTTGATGGTTATGGTCGGCAGGTAGGTGATGTTGTCCGTTGAGATGGCATACGCGGCAACACCGATCGGGTCGCTGGCGGATAGTGACAGCTTGGCATAGATGGAATTGGTGAAGGTATTCCCTTTATTGATGGTCACTTTGGCGATGAGATCGGAAGTATGGAGGTTATAGACGCCGGTATTTACCGATGCTTCCGCATTGCCGGCCTTGTCAACGGCGAAATATTTCAGCGTTTTAGAGGTTACGGTCGGCGACGACAGGGTGATCGGGTTTATGTAAATGCTTGATGCTGTTGTCGGAACACTGCCGTCAATGGTGTAGTAGATTGTGGCGGTCTCGCTGGCAGTAAGTGTTACTGTCACTGACCCGGCATAGGTGCCGGCCGGCGGAGCGGCAGTTGTGACCGGTGCTACGGTATCGAGGACGATCTGGGCAGTGACCGGGGCATAGACGTTGCCGCTGCCGTCGATGTATTTGACAGCCACGGTTTTGAGTCCGTCACCGCTTGGAAGTATGCAGGCCCTGGTTGCGGCAAATGGCTCAATGGCTGCGAAGTTGACTCCGTCACATGCCACCTGCATGTTCGGGACGCCCAGAGGGTCAGTGGCGGTTAGAGACAGGGTCACATTTTGTGATTTGCTAAATTGTGCCCCCTTATTGATGCTCACTGTGGCATTAGTCAGGTCTGAGACATGGATGCTGTAGGCCACGCTTTTCAGGGGTTCAACGTTGCCGGCCGGGTCGGTGGCCGAGAACTTCACGGTGACGGTTGAAGTGGTCGCCGGATTGATCACAAACCAGCCGGTGCCGACGAATGACTGAGAGGCAGGTCCTGGAGTGGTTCCGTCCGTAGTGTAGTGGATGGTGGCGTTTGCTTTACTGGTGGTAAGGGTGACGGTCAGCGGCCCGGTATAATTGCCGGCTGCAGGAGATGCCGTGGTAACCGGTACGTTGGTGTCAAGGGTCACGGTCCGCACTATGGTGGTGGTATTGCCGATCGGGTCGGTGGCAACCACTGTGATGGTGTTTGCGCCGGAAGTCAGTGCGACTTGGCTGCTAAAGGCACCGCCAGCCCCTACGTTTGATCCGACGCCATTGATGGTGAGTGTCGAAGTTCCGCCGCCGGCATCAGTAACTGTACCGCTCACTGTTATGATTGCGGTGTTGCCGATTGAGTTCGCTGCTGGAGTTGTCACCGCCAGTACCGGTGGCACGGTGTCGAGGGTAATCTGGGCGGTGAAAGGCCCATAGACGTTGTTCGGTGTCGGGGTATCGACATATTTGACATAGACCGTCTTCAGCCCGTCGCCAGGTGTCAACACCCATGGAATTGTGGCGCTGAAGTTTGCCACCGCCGGATTGATGGTGACGGTTTGATAGGTAACGCCGTCATTGGAAATCAGGTATTGGCCAACCCCGAAAGGATCGGCGGCAGTGAGGGCCAGGGTGACTTTGGCGTTTTTGGTAAACAGGGCATTGCCGTTGATCGATACGCTGCCGGTAAGGTCACTGGCAGCTATGGTGTACAGCGCGCTCTGCATTACTTCTTGATTCCCGGCCTGGTCAACGGCAAAGAATTTCAGGGTGCTGGTGGTCGGGATGGTTATTGGTGCTGTGTAACGGAGCGCCGGATCGATGGTCGGCATGGTACCGTTTGTCGTGAAGTAGATGGTGGCACCTGCCTCAGAGGCAAGCACGGCGTTAATGGCGCCGTTATAGGTCCCGGCAGCCGAAGAGACTGTGGTTACCGGTGGCGTGGTATCGAGGGTGATCTGGGCGGTGAAAGGGCCATAGACGTTGTTCGGTGTCGGGGTATCGACATATTTGACATAGATCGTCTTCAGCCCGTCGCCAGGTGTCAACACCCATGGAATTGTGGCGCTGAAGTTTGCCACCGCCGGATTGATGGTGACGGTTTGATAGGTAACGCCGTCATTGGAAATCAGGTATTGGCCAACCCCGAAAGGATCGGCGGCAGTGAGCGCCAGGGTGACGTTGGCGTTTTTGGTAAACAAGGCATTGCCGTTGATCGATACGCTGCCGGTAAGGTCACTGGCTGCTATGGTGTACAGCGCGCTCTTCATTACTTCCTGATTCCCGGCTTGGTCAACGGCAAAGAATTTCAGGGTGCTGGTGGTTGAGATGGTTATTGGTGCGGTGTAACGGAGCGCCGGATCGATGGTCGGCATGGTGCCGTTTGTCGTGAAGTAGATGGTGGCACCTGCCTCAGTGGCAAGCACGGCGTTAATGGCACCGTTATAGGTCCCGGCAGCCGGGGAGACTGTGGTTACCGGCGCCACGGTGTCGAGAGTTATCTGGGCAGTGACTGGATTGTACACGGTGCCGACAGCATCAATGTATTTAACTGCCACGGTCTTCAGGCCGTCGCCAGTGGTGAGCGTACAGGCCCTGGTCAAGGCAAACGGCTCGACTGCCCCGAAGGTGATGCCGTCACATGCCACCTGCATGCTGGGTACGCCCATCGGGTCAGTGGCGGTCAGCGAAAGGGTCACCAGGGTCGAATTGGTGAACAGGGCATTGTTGTTGATGCTGACGGTGGCATTGGTCAGATCGGTGACATGGACGTTGTAGATCGCGCTTTTCACCGGTTCAATGTTACCGAAAGCGTCACTTGCAAAGAACTGCACGGTATAGGTGGTAGTGGCCGCCGGGTTGAGAATGAACGGCGCGGTATAGACTGGTGATGTGGCATTCGGAATGGTGCCGTCTGTGGTGTAATGTATGGTTGCACCTGCTTTGCTGGTCGTGAGAGTGACGGTCAGCGGCCCGGTATAGTTGCCTGCCACTGGAGATGCCGTGGTAACCGGCACGATGGCGTCAATGACTATGGGCGCAGTGTTCGAGATGTTGAATCCGGCGGGCATTACAGGGTTAGCGGTACTGTTGCCGGCGGCATCAGTGACCGTGCCGGTAATGGTCGCGACGTTCAGGGCCGTAGCGCTATTCCCTGCGGCAACGGTGTAAGTCCCGGTGAAGCTGGAGACGTTGGTCAGTGGGCCGGTGGCGATGGTGGCGCCGCTGTTTAGACCTATGGTCAAGCCGGGCGAACTGATCGGCTCATTGAAGGTCACGGTCACATTTATCGGGGTGCCTATACCATAAGTGCCGGCAAGGGTGCTTGACGTGGCGCCGGCAACCGCAGGACCGGTGATGGTGTAGGTCGCTGTACCGAACGCCTGGCTGGCACCGGCAGTTGTGGCCGAAGCCTGACGGGCGTCAACCCGGATGGTGTAAGTTCCGGGGGCATTCTTGGGAGGAGTCCAGGTATAGCTGTTAAGCATCGGATACATCCACGCCATGAAAGGCTGGACAACAGTGGTGACTCCTGCGGGATTGGTCACGGAAAACTGGTATTCAAAACCGTTGCTTTGTGATGGCGACAGGATTGCAGGACCGAGAAGCCCGGTCAGCCCTTGGGCCGTGATGGTGAATGGGGCCGCCAGCGCTGCCGGCTCAGAGGTGGCGATCGCCACGCCGTTGCGTGAAAGAGTCGTCGTGACCGTGCTCGGAGGGGTAGTGACGATGAGCGGCCTCATCATGTCGTTCTCTTCGTGGGAGAGGATGTGGCAATGCCATACATACAGGCCCGGCAGGTCGAACTTGGCGATGAGCCGGGTGACGGTTCCGGGCAGGGCCTGGATGGTGTCTTTCGGAGCAATTTCCCAGGGGTCCGGCGGTAGCGGGACAGTGGCTACCCCGCCCGGCAGTGGCGCATAATTGAGGTCACCGGGGATCTGCTGTACAAAAAGGTATGACGGTGGCGCCGAATAAGGCATGAGAGGCAATCTGGTAAACGGAGGCACTCCCGGCGTAGGGTCATAGATCTTGGTAGGGCTGGCTGGATCAACGCTGAATTCCTGCCGGTTGAGAATCTGGAATGCCACCAGGTGGACATGTATTGGATGGGCGTCAGGGGTGAAATTGGCGATCTCCCAGATCTCGGTATCATTCAGTTTGGGTAGATCAGTAATAGGGGAATTCGGATCCATGAAATCGCGGCCATCCAGGGTGAGCATGAACCGACCGTGGGTTCCCTGACGCTCGATCAGCGCCAGTTTGCGCACCGGTACCCCGGTGGAACCTGGGGCGCCGGGAGTAGGGGTGAGGTTTGGAAAGGTTGCGAACGCCGGTACAGGACGAAGCGGAGTGGTCAGAGTGATTGTTGCATCAGGTACGGCCGGATTCATGGCGACTACGTCAAAGGCCAATACATCAGGGATAACCGTATTGAGGGGCTGACCGGCCAGCGGCATAACACCGTCATAAGGTATGTCCAACAGCGGATTGGTAGGACTTGCCGGCAGGCCATTGACCGTAGCCATTGGCCCGTAGTTCTGCCAGGTCACCCGCGTGCCGATTGGCACGGCAGCAAAATCGACAATCAGGTCGATCCGCTCGCCCGGCATGAGGATGATGAACTGGGTGCTCCGGTCCACCGGCTTGTCCAGGAAGGCCTGCTCGGTGCCGATCTGCCAGACCTTTACCAGTGGGTTGTCAAACTTGAGGAAATAGGTACGGGAATCGCAGCCGTTCAGCAGCCGGATCCGGTATTTGCGCTGTTCGGCAACCTGCTTGGGCCAGACGATTCCGTTGGCAATGGATATATTGCCGAAAAACTCCGGAGTGATGGAGGGGGCGGTAAAGGGCCCTCTCAGCAAAGGGTCGACGATGGTCGGGTTGTAGGGGATCAGGGAACCGTCAGCAGCCTTGGAAAACTGGGCAGCCGGACACATATAGGCATTAATGACTGCGGCCGGGTCACACAGGGTGGTTGCCGGCAAAATGGCATTCGGGATTACCCCTCCTACCGCCGGCAGGCAGGCATAAGGGACCACAGCACCGACAGTTGCATCGCAGGGGACATTCGGGCCAATGGTGGCGGTATCATTAAGCACCGGGTTGTTCGGCGCAGCCAGGGTGCCGTTCGGGTAGAACTTGCGGTCCTGCAAAGCGATCGGGATTTCGTAAGGAGCCGTAGCAGTGTATGAGGGGAGCACCGGAGCAGTGACCCCCGGGGTATAGGCTTGCATGCTCTTTTCATTGGCATCGGTAATCAGGAAGAACCCGGCCAGACCGGCGTAAACGTTCAGGTGGGTCAGTCCCATGGCGTGGTCGTGATACCAGATGGTCCCTGCTTCCTGATCGTTGATGTACCGATAGGTGCCGACCGGTCCATGCTGGGTGTTTGGTTCCCAGGTCTCGCCGGTTACGGCGAAGTTGTTACTGAACCAGGCCAATGGGTCGCCATCGCTGTCAGCCCAGACATGAGCGCCGTGGGCATGCGGAACAACCCGGTTTTCCGGAGCGCAGTTGGGGGCTTTATTGACTGTGGTGGTAGTCGGACCGTTAACATTTCCTGCAGTGGTTGGGGGGCCGCAGACCAGAGTCGGGTCAAGTCCCACCACGTGTTTGGCTGGCAGACTGTTGGTCCAGGTTACACGCGATGGCCGACCCTGGGTGTTGATAATGGTCGGACCGGGAAAGTAGTAGGTGCCGGGAGTGGTGGCTGTCGGTGGAACCAGGCTGTATCCCCAGGTGGGCGTCGGGGCCATCTTTCCCACAACCGGTGCGGCAACACCTGGGTCGGGAGCCACAGTATTCAGGTAGCCTGTTGTCGAAAGCAGATGCAGTTTCATGTCATGGTTGAACTGCCCCATGTCGACCTTGTAGTAATCCTCACCCGGAAAGGTGGTTGTGTCCGGCGCTATATGCAGCTGGTAGGCGTTGGGCAGAGGACTGACGTATTTCTGTACGTCGGCCGGATTAACAATCGGCGTTGTTGCCAAAAAATCGGGATCAGCAATCGGAGCAGCACTTGCCCCACCAACAGCTAGCGACATTACCAGCAGAAACAATGCTAGTGTCGTTCCCATCCTTTTGCAGTATTTTCTTAGTGTCTGTGTCATAACAGCCTCCGATCTTGCAGATAATATGACGCAATTTCTGTCAACTGGTTTTACTACCGACATGTCTGTGATTATCGCAACTCAATGGTGCCAGGATGATTTCCGTGCGTTCGACAGCTTGTTAGCAATTCCGGCTTAAAAGCTGATCCCGACATTTTTCTTTACCAGCACCGGGTTTTTCCCTTGGGTTAGTTGCACGATATTGCATTCTTTTGAGGCGTAACGCTGGCCTGGGGCAAAGTTGAGCCGTTCATAAGCCTGCGGTGTCTGGTCCTGGATCATGCTGATCACATCGAAAAAGGTGTCACGGTAGAAATTCCGATTCATCATGCTTAATCCCAATTGCAAAACCTCTGTAATGGCCTTGGCCTTGAGAGCAGCTATTGGCAAACTATCGGAATCTGCCGAAGGCTTGTCGGGGAGTCGATATGGGTAGGTAATGAAGGTTATGGCTCTGGCCTGATCAGGAAGACTCCAGAGCGCACTTTTCAGGTATCCTGAAGAGACGACCAGCATCTGTGGCGTTTGAGGCTTTTGTGCCATGGCCTGTAAGCCCGGCAAGATCTCGGGACCAGTCCAGAACAGGATGGCCGAAGGGTTGTGTCCGGCCAACAACTGCTGCAGCGCATCGCTGCTGACAGTTTCATTGTTTTGCAGTGGAATGGTTACCGGCGGGGGGTTGCCCAGTTCGAGCCAGGTCTCGGTGAACCCTGCTGCAAGAACCTGCCCTTCACGGGAATTGCTAACTACCTGGACAACCCTGCTTTCATGGGATGATCCCTTGGCACTATCCAGAAAGCGTGCCGCTGCCTCTCCCTCCTGATAGAGCCCCTTGGAAAAATACATGGTGTACCAGTCT
The DNA here is from genome assembly GCF_018476885.1 of Geoanaerobacter pelophilus. Classification (NCBI taxonomy): domain Bacteria; kingdom Pseudomonadati; phylum Thermodesulfobacteriota; class Desulfuromonadia; order Geobacterales; family Geobacteraceae; genus Geoanaerobacter; species Geoanaerobacter pelophilus. The sequence goes on along the minus strand of NZ_JAHCVJ010000003.1, from coordinate 389,672 downwards.
GTGGCTGAAATAACGGGAAAGTCGGTAAATGGAAACAGGCAAGGGATCTGATGCGCTTCGCAGAAGTCATGGATCGGTTGCCATTCCCCGGTCGTTATCCCACCGATGAAGGCAAACACCGGTTCCTTACGGTTCCATTCCTCCAGTTGATTACGCCAGGTTGCCGGAGGCCCTTTTAGCTCCCAGCGGGCCAATGACAGTTTCCGGTAAGCCAGATTGCCCTCTTCAAAGAAGCCGCCGTTACGCATGTATTTTGTACGTGCCTCGTAAACCTTGTCCTGGTTGTTTCTTGCGGCGATAAAATTATCCAGAGGATCAAGTATGGCTTTTCTGGTTTCCGGGCTTACGTCATCGGCAATGATGGTTCCAAGCCTCAGGGTTGTCTCGTCCACTCCGGGCGAGACATTGGCTGACAATGATTTCAGGTAGCTTATCAAGATGGCCATATCCTTGTCCTGCAGGTTATATCTGGGCATGACATCATCTAGTTTTCGGCCGGTGGGATTCAACCCGTCTCTAAGGGCAACTGCCAGGCTTTCCTCGGTATAGGCGGGCCTCCGTGTTGGGTTAATTACGAAATGTTTGCGTGGCCGCTTAGAGGATGGTGACAGAATTGTGCCGGTATAGGCTGGTTGGAACAGTTTGATGCCGGCTGCGGGAGGTGTTGTAATACCTCCCTCTATAGAACCAAGCCCACCGCGCATGTGGCAACTTACGCAGGAGAAGGCCGTGCTGTTGCTCTGAATTTCCTCTTTGTTGGAGGCCTTCATTGGTTCTCCTGACGGCAGGATACCTTCACGATACATTCGTGCCCCCAGCCTCAGCATTTCCGGTGAGGGGGTCTGCTCCTGCCCCTCCGCGTCATTATGTCCGGGATAAACAGTAACCATTTGCCGGGTTTCCAGATCCGGGGCACTTTTCTCTTTGTTCTGGAGACTGCTATCCGTGGCTATGACTTGCCCGGCGACCAACCCCGAGGCAATGGTGACGATAAGCATTCGCAAGAACTGATTATAGTAAGACTTTGTCAAGTTCATGGATCTCGCTGCGTTGCATATAGATTGTTGTGTATTAGAAATATCTAGTAATGGGAAATAGCAGCCTTTATGCCAAGGTGTAGTACGTTGCGAGTAGTTGTTTGCTGTGTAATTACGGATAGTTGCAAAATGGTTGCGTCGCGCTGGCAATACTCGAAAGCAATGTTTTCGATGGGGTTATTTCTCCTGTTTCGATGTAACCTGCCATAAACAATGTAATCATCTGTTAATAAACAAAAGTTTATCAAGCAAGGAACATTGCATTTTGGAGGCTGGAGTAAGCGGGGAAATTGCTGATTGCCGATGAAGTGAGTTAAATATTCAGTTTTGATTAATTATTTTAAAGAGTTAGTTGAAAGTGGCAGGGGGGTAATGGCAGTTGACGAATCGCAGCTATGCCCATGGTGCTGGCTGGGATTAAAGGTGAGTTGTTCCGGGACTGTCGTTACTTGCTTATCGGATCTGACTGTTGCAAGTTGTCGTTGCGCATGCGCAGGATACACGAAGGGTACTTTCTGATTTTGCTGCCCGGAGTGGTGGGGTGGAGATGCTCCCTGACCAGGGTTGCTATCTTTTTCTTGTCAAGCGAATTGATCATGGAAAACCTGAACCCGGTCAGGAACTTATCAGTTGCGGTTGACGGATAGGAATAGACCGCTTTTGAAAAGACCGGCACCATCCATTCTGTTTCGTCGGTGGAAAAAAAGACTGCGATCGCTGTTGTTTCATCCTTTACTTTGAACGGCGTTTTTAGTTTGAACCCCCCGGCGCTTAACGAAAGATCAACCGGTTCGTAAGCCCCGTTATCTTTTTTGCCATCATAAATAATGGTTATTGAGCCGTCCTCGTCAATCACGGAGCAGAACATCGGCAGGTTTACGGAAATGCGTTGATGGCGCCTCTTGGCAAGTGCCGGCAGCATCTCAAGGACCTTGACCCAGACAAACGGGCGCTCGTCAAGATTGTTTATCTCTGCACTACAAGCAAGCTGTCCGCCGCTATCGGTTTCCAGCGATAGGGAAACTTTGGTTCCGACTGGCAGATGATCCATTTTAGGGCTTGTCGCGGCAGGCAGGATAATCTTGATATACTGGCCCGAAACATTTGCGATCACTGCACTCTCTACCATGGCGAATCCGCAAGGAGTGTTGATCGTAACTAGCGTCTGTATGCCGGTTTTTAACTGTGCTTGAAGCTGTTTCATGTGTAAAACCTCGCAGTGGTGGGCTATACACAGGTTATCGACAGTTTCATGAGGGACTTTATCTATTTTGTTTTGTGAAAGTCCCTGTTTTGATTTTTTTCAGGCAGTGGTGTCGCAGACAGTGTCTTGCCGAATGCAGTTTGTTAGTTTAAGTGTCTGCCAGGAACTGACAGGTCAGGCAAAACTACTGTTAAGGGATCCGTGCAATCCGGCCTGATAAGACACGGATGATTGCTTCATGGCAAAAATAGAGGCCCGCAGATATTTAAGCTTGCTGGTATATATTGCGAGTGAGGCCTGCTCACCTGAAAAATAACGCCGCATCCCCTCGGATATCGGCCCTGCAACCTCAAAGGCTACTTTGCCTTTCTCGTTCCAGAATGGGGTGCATGTTATCGAGGGTTCAAAGGTCATGAGCGCGGCAAGCAGATAGGTATCCTCAATTACTGACAGGTTTTTTCCATTGATGATCACTGGATGGTATTTCATAATCTCTCCACAAATTTCATGGCTAATTAGTAGCCGGATTACATTTTTGAAGGTTTTATAACGTCATATGCCGTCTAAGGCATGTGGTGCTTAACTGGTTTAAATTGTTTAGCGAAAGTTTTTTTGAATAAGAGAAAACAACGCCATCTGTGCGAATTGACGTATGTTATAGCTAGAAAATAAAGGTTTTTGCAATATCTGTGCATATTGACGATGCTTCTGATGGAAAAATCGGATCTCGTCTGGCTCATGCACAACTATTAACTGAATTTTACTAACGTAGGACAACATCAGAGCTGATTGCCCTTCACAAAGGGGAAGCTATGTGCTAGTAAAATCTGAGTAGGGCAAGACTCTACCCAGGGCAGTGGAAAGGGCGCATGAAGATTCGTGTCGGGTCAGTGTTTGGTGTTGTCTGCATCATTGCAATTCTCTGTATTGGGTTGCCGGTAATAGCCTTTAAAAGCTTTGCCCTTATTGAGCGGGAGGAGCTGATAAATGACCTTCGGCAATCGCTTAACATCCTGAATGCCGAAACTCAGCAGTTGAGCACAACGGCAGGGGATTATTCAGGATGGGACGAAACATACAAGTTTGCTCAAGACGAAAATAGTCAGTTTGTTAAAAACGGGCTTGGCGAGTCGTTTTATTCAAAACTCCGCTTCAATTTCTTTTTCATCTTCAACAAAGACGGTAAAATGCTCTTCTCTCGAGGGCACGACTTCCATGCCAATAGCCAAAAGCCTGTCCCTGATAGCCTGCTGAAATACCTGTCACCAGGGTCCACTCTTCTAACTCATAACTCGCCAGAGCATACTGTTACCGGTCTGCTGTCAATACCTGAAGGCACTCTGCTGATTGTGTCCCGCCCGATCCTTACCAGCGAATACAAAGGACCGGTTAACGGGGCGCTGGTTATCGGCCGTTTTCTGGACAAACCAGAGATCAAGCGGCTAGGCTCTCTGATCCAGCACAACCTCACTTTTATCAACTCTGCAGCTCAGGCAGGAGATAATTATTCACGATTAAGGGCCAAGCTGGCTAACAAGGACGCGATTCAGATTACCATTGACGACAGTGACTCCATTACCGGCTACGCGTTAGTGCCCGATATCTTCGGTAAGGACGCCGGGATACTGCTGGTGAAGAAATCAAGAAAGTTAATCAGCCAGGCGAAACTGGCCACCTGGCTGTTCATAATCATCTGCGGCACCTCCCTGTCACTGGTGATTAGCTATTATTTGCTGGCTAAAAAGCGACTTGACGCCGCTCATTACGCTGAGAAACTGAGCAGTGAGCGGCTGCAAGCCATAATCGATCTCGCCGTTGATGGAATATTCATTCTGGACAACAACGGGCGCATCCTCAGTTTTAACGACAGGGCCTGCGAAATTACCGGACTTGCCGGTAGCGAGATGGAACAGATGACCTTGTATCAATTATTGAGCCCGAATAACGAAAACCCTCCGTTTTCGTTTGCTCTGCCAACAGAAGGGAATACCGTCACGCTCGAAAGCCCTCTGCCCAGAAAGGGCGGATCGACCGCCTTTGTGGAGATGCGGATCAAGCAGATGCCCGACGGCAGTCTGCAATGCTTTATGAGGGACATCTCCGAGCGGAAGGCGCTTGAGCAAGGATTAATAACGCAGAGAGACATAATTTCAGCGATGGCGGCTGAACTGTCCATTGCCGAGGAGCGGGAGAGATGCCGGATTGCCGGTGAGCTCCATGATCAGGTTGCGCCGACCCTGCTGCTGGGAAAGATGAAACTGAACTCGATGATAGCGGCTAATGGTTCATGCGAATGCGAACCGACAACTGTGGAAGTTGAGGCGTTGATAGACCGGGCGGTTCAGGATATCAGGTCGCTTACTTTCCAGATGCGGCCGCCGATACTTGCAAACGCCGGTCTTGAGGCTGCCTTGAAGTGGCTTGGCGAAGAGTTTGAGGGGAATTACGGCCTGAAAACAGCCATAACTAATGACACCAGCCCGATCCCGCTGACCTACGAAACACGCTCCACGATCTTCCAGATCGTGAGAGAACTGCTGCTGAACATTACAAAGCATGCCGGCACGAAACAGGCCAGTATCACAATTGCAAGAAAAGACCAGATGATCGTGGTAACTGTAGAAGACAATGGCAAAGGGTTTGAACTAGCCAAATCAACCCTGTTGCAGCCAAAATCCGGAGGATTCGGGATCTTCAACTCGCAGAAGAGAATAGAGTTTCTGGGGGGGACGCTTACCATTGTTTCTGCTCCCGGAGCTGGTACTATTGTAACAATAGCAGCCCCAATCGCCTGAACAGAGGAGAATTGATCTGATGAGAATCAAAATACTGCTGGTGGATGACCATGCCATATTCCGTGAAGGGTTGCGTTCACTTATCGAAAAAGAAGCCGATATGACCGTTGTCGGCGAGGCGGGAAACGGGATCGAAGCGATCCGTCTTGCCCGGGAGCTGTCGCCTGATGTCGTGATCATGGATATATCGATGCCCGAGATGAACGGAATCGAAGCGACGAAGCAAATCCGGGAAGCTAGAGGAGACGTTAAAGTACTGGCTCTTTCCATGGAGTCAGACCGACGGTTCATCGTGGAGGTGCTTGATTCCGGGGCCAATGGCTACATTCTTAAGGATGCCCCGTTCAGCGAACTTGCCGATGCTGTAAGGATCGTGGCCGACAATGAGACCTATCTCGGGCCAAGGATTACCGAGCTGATCATCAAGGATTATTTGCAGAGGATTCCGGACAGACTCCCTTTGACCTTCGAGTCCCTCACCAACCGTGAACGGGAAATCATTCAGTTGATAGCCGATGGCAAGAGCACTAAGGACATCGCATCGCAATTTGTGGTCAGTATCAAGACCATCGAAGTCCACCGGCACGCCATTATGAAGAAACTGAACCTCTACAGTGTTGCCGAACTGACAAAATATGCCATAAGAGAAGGGCTTACCTCCCTGAATTAAGGATGACTAGGTACCCGCCGGCTTACGCACCTTGATACGCAACAGTGCAGGGCACCTGGCAGAGCAAACTCCAGGCAATGCCCAGTTCTAATAATCCCCAGAAATAACAAAATCCCGGTAGCTTAAAGCTGCCGGGATTTCTAGGTTTGGAAGCGGGCCATTAGCCCCGATAATGGTAACAACCATTACCCAACATAACGATGAATAGGTGGAGGGCCGTGCTGGGCTGTCCGGGCATACTGTACTGCCGGTTTGCCGAATGCCATTGCATACCCTACCACATGGCCGTCAGGAATCCCCAGGCTGGTGCGGAACTCAGGCATTAAGTCATTGATTGCCCATTTTGCCAGACCATCCCAGACAGTACCAACGCCAAGCGTCTGGGCAAATATCTCGAATGTGGTTAGCGCTATCAGGCAGTCCTGAACCGGGGTCACAATGTTTTGTGGGGCCGATGCCAGCAGAAGATGCGGGGCACCACGAAAGAGGATATCTATGCCGTGTTCATCCCACGCACGATAAAACTCGGCAAAGAACTCCATTCCTTCCGGTAGCCTGTTTTCCTTAACGATCTTGCCCAGTCCGGCCATTACCTCATTGCGCAGCTTTGCCAGTTTTTCGCGGTCATCAACGACGGTAAAATGCACCTGCCGGGCATTCATGCCGGATGGCGCGTAACAGGCCACGTCAAGCAACCGTTGCAGCAGCTCCGGTTCCAGATTCTCCGGCTTGTATTGCCTTACAGCCCTGCGCCCTTTGATCAGCAGCTCAAGCTGGTCAGCATCTGGCATATTGCCGGTCAATGACAGACTCTTTTCCGGGGCAAGCCCCAGGATGGATATTGCTCCGGTCGGGCAGACGGTAAAGCAGTGCTGGCATCGGTAACACCGCGCTTCCTTTTCCTGGGCGATAAAAGGGCACCCACCTTCCTTCGAGATGATTCGTGCCGGACAATCAGTGACACACTTGCCGCACTTGATACATTGCTGCTGGTTGACTTGAAAATCAATCACCTGAAACTCCTTTCTAGTGAATAAAGCTAAAGAACGTCTTTGCTTCGCGCTCTGGTGGGGTGATAGCCCCTTTGCCGTGTTCAACCAGCTTCAGAAGCCAAGCCATATTCTTTCCCAGCACCCGCATGATCTGGACTCCCTCAAGGTCTTGGGTAACTTCACCTGGTGCTCTGCCGTGAATCACGTTCCAATAGTTTGAGGTCGGTAGCAGCATTTCTGCATAATTCAGGAAGTTGTTCAACTGGTCAAAGGTAGGCAAGCCACCGGATCGCCTCACCGCAACCACCGATGTGCCTACCTTGTGGCGGAGCATTGCGTCATTGACACCGGTAACGAAGAAGGCACGGTCCAGAAAGGATTTCATGGTTCCCCCGATGGCTGAGTAATGCACCGGGGAACCCAGGATGATTCCGTCCGCCTGCTTCATCTTCTGGATCCACTCGTTGACTGCATCACCCGGCAGCACACACTGCTCGTTCTTGTTCTTTACGCACTGATAGCAGGCGACACAGCCTCTGATAGCCTTGTTGCCGACATGGATGATTTCGGTCTCAATCCCTTCTTTTTCCAGTTCGGCAGTTACCATTTTCAGCGCATGCCAGGTATTGCCTTCTTTATTGGGGCTACCGTTAAAAGCCACTACTTTCATATGAACTCCTCCTTAATAAGATTCTATGCAACGGTACACTTTTCTTTGGTAATCATTTGCGCTATATTTATTCATAGGCGCTTAAACGTCAATAACGTACTTTTATGAAACGTAGTACCTTATAAAGTACATAGTTACCAAATGGGAACTGTGTGCGCAAGGAATGATTATGCAATCGAATCAAAACACAACAGACCTTATGCTGTACAGGGAGAAAGAGTATAAGTGCGGCATCGATGTGACTCTTGCGGTTGTAGGGGGCAAATGGAAGGCATCAATTTTATGGCATCTGGCGCAGGAAACGATGCGCTTTTCCGACTTGCAACGCCAGTTTTCCGATACTACCCGAAAGATGCTGACCCAGCAGCTTCGTGAGTTGGAAGCCGATGGGCTTGTTCATCGGGAGGTGTATCCCCAGGTTCCGCCAAAGGTTGAATATTCACTTACTGAAAAGGGGAGAAGCATTTACCCAATCCTTGAGCAGATGTGCGAATGGGGACGTGACTACCTGCAGTGTGGCTTGGAATCTTGACCCGGCAGCGTTACCGGAACCAGCTTCGAGAGCAGGATCGACACTAGCCCGGAAGAGTTGATTGCCGCAGACAGGGCCGGTGCCAGGTTAATGGAGGAACGCACATGACAAAAAAATTCCCAACGCTTTTTGTATCGCATGGTGCACCGAGCTTGATCATAGAAAATTGCCCGACACGAGACTTTTTGCAGAGATTGGGTAAGGATATCGGCCACCCAAAAGGGATTGTCTGCGTATCTGCCCATTGGACAACGCAAGAACCACGGGTGACCATGCATCCGCAACCGTCCACAATCTATGATTTTGGCGGGTTCCCTGACGAACTATACTCCCTGAAGTATCCTGCGCCCGGCGATCCGGCTCTGGCAAAGCGGGTGCTGGCTCTGCTTCATTCTCAGGGGATACCGGGCGAGACGGATATGTCCCGCGGTTATGACCACGGCGCCTGGGTGCCACTCATGTTGATGTACCCGGAGGCCGATATCCCATTGGTGCAACTTTCTGTCCAACCACACCTGGAACCGGAGCACCACCTGGCAATGGGTAAGGCACTACAACCGTTATTGGATGATGAGGTGCTTATAATTGCCAGTGGATCGGCAACCCACAATCTCCGGGATTTCTTTGGCCGAAAACTGGATGCGACGCTATTACCATACGCTCAGGAGTTTACCACCTGGTTGAAGACCTGTGTTATCGAGGGGCGTACTGATGACCTGCTTGACTATACAAACCGTGGCCCCCATGCTTTGCAGAACCATCCCACCCCGGAACACTTTCTGCCGTTCTTTGTTTCACTGGGTGGTGGCGGGGTGGGCCGGGTGTTACATGATGCCTACACCTTCGGGGCTATTGCCATGACTGCGTTTTCCTGGCAATAACCCCCATATGGGACCGTCAGTTTTACACGCAACCGAATGATTCTCTCCAGTTGCTGCTAACTCCAGTTTACTTCGACAGGTTAACTCCGACTAGCATCCGTAACAGCTTCATTGGCATCTGCAGCAGAGGTAATACTCAGAAGGCTCCGGCAATGTACCGGAGCCTTCTTTAATCTTTGGAGTGGGAAACGGGATTCAAGTGGCTAAAAGTCCAATAAAATTGAGTGGATAATAGCCTGTGCACTAAGCTAAATTCTCAAAATATTACAATCCTTTGCGAGTGCGTCTTAAGTCCAATTAAGTACACCCTGATTAATTGCAATGCAACCTGAATAGCAACGGTCTGGGAACGGTTATATTTTCGATTCCCCAAATTTGAGCTAAGATAAAATGGCTTCTATTTCTTTGGCCGTTCAAAACACATGACCCCGACGGTCCCAAATCTGTTTCCAGTTGTATATTCTGAAAGATAAACCATTCTCCAACCATCATATTTTGAAAGCACCTGTTTCATTTCGGATGCATCCCTCATGTCGCTAGGTTCGCACCGAGTTTCCATTGATGCGTTCTCGTGGTCTGATCCTCTCATTACTGAAGAAATATTAGCTGGTTGACAACCTGTGCCTGCGCTCAATAATAAAATAGCGAACAATACCTTTTTCATTAACTGCCCTCCTTATGATTTTATTAATGTTGATTATATCTGCAATTCGGTAAAAAACATGAGAGGGGTTGAAAAAATGTTGGGTTTCCATCGGATATAAATCTGGTCACAGGACTGAATACCTTGGAATGAACGGTGTCGAAGCGAAGCTCAAGTGCCGCCCATTCCTTGTTGCCCAGAATAACAAAACCCCGGTAGCTGAAAAGCTACCGGGGTTTCAAATTTTGGAGCGGGAAACGGGATTCGAACGGCTAAAAGACTAATAAAGTCAAATGGATAACAGGCTGTAAAACAAGCTAAATTCAAAATATTGCAAGCCCTTACGAGTGCGTCTTAAGTCCAATTAAGTACATCCTGATAAACGGTGATTCAACCGGAAAAGCAACGGCATGGGTACGGTTAAAATATGTTATGGCTCCCCGTCGCGGACAAATTTGGTCACTGGGAAGAGTATCATTTACTATAGTGGTGCAGAAGTTGACCTGGCTGGCTTTTCTTCCCATCTAATTTTCTTGTTGAAATTTTGCTTTTTTGTATCTTGATTCCAAGCCAACCCATTTAATTACTTTCATTCTTTTTAAAAGATAGAGTAGTAATGAATCCTATTGAATCTTTACCTTGGCTTAGATTGTTTTGAATCGAGACTGTTATTGTTGTGTTATCCAATACCCAGTCTGAAGTAGTTTTATTGAGAGTTAGTCCATTATTTGTTCTTGTATATTTCTTTTCACCACTTGCATTTCCATATTTTTCATTACACCAATTTACCAACCTATTGTAATCATCTGGAGTTGTAGTTTCATTAAAATCAGGATAAATATCATATGATATTATCTGATTATTATTACTATTCACAAATATGCTCATTCTTGTATTAAAATAAGGAATATTTTCGTCTGTGATGTATTTATGAAATATATAATCCCCACTTTTAGTCATTCCTCTTAATGACCACTTTGTTAACTGATACAATTCACTTTCTTCCAAAGTTCCCCACTTGTAGGTTGACCAAAACGACCTATTTTCTACCAGTTTCATCAATTCGTCAGCCCCACCGTAAGAAGTTCCGCAAAAAAAGACAAATAACGCCATAACAACAAATGCAATTCTAAGAAGTTTTTTCACGTTATATACCTCCATTATACTATTATCACACGACAATTAGCAGAAAATGCTCAAAACTCCATTGCAATTATCTGCTTCTGTCTGTTTTCCCCGTTTCAGTAATACAGGGGCTTGAAAATACATTAATTACTTTTTACATTCTTTCTCATTCCCCTGCAAGTTCATTATCAACTGAACCGTCCACATGAAAACGAGCGCAGCGAGTAGGGGGAGCGCGCCAAAGTGGAGCGCTCGGCTCCCCCGTTTTCCTGTGGGCGGGGTGCAATATCCCCCTGGCAAGTTATACTATCCTTGATTTCATTCAAGGAGTCCGTATGCTTGCAGTTCATAATTGGGGGAAAGACAAACCATACATCATCAGAATATTTGCTGCACACCTTGTGTCAACCGTTCAAGATATGTCAGATGACTTTCACTCAATCAAGCTTCGTCGGTTCGCAAGTCAAAAGTTTCCCATGCCTCGTCTAAAATATTGGTTTGCTCTTTATCGTTCCCATAAGAAAAACATTCAGTTGGTAAAAGATATCTGGTCGGCAGTCTATGGGAAAAATATTATTCAATCCTTTTCCGAACTGCTCAAAGAACTATCAAATCAGAAGAATCAATCAAAACATAAGAGGCCTAATCCACCGTCACCAGAAGAAATTGAGCAAGCCAAGAACTTACTTGACATGGTTCTCACTGCATCAGAGAAAGACCTTGAGGATGAATTCAATCAACTCCCACTCAAACAAGCTGTGAAAAGAAGAATGTCCAAGCTTCTCACCGAATCTCCGCTTGAACTTGCATTTTATCTATTCGTTGCGGTTCCTTGCTGGGCTCTTTACAGAACGTCACCGACTTACTTATATCGGAGAGCCAGGCAGGGAGATTTTTCTGCTTTAGAAAATCTACTTCGCCTCGATCAACTAATGCTGCATGATCCAATGATTGGTAAACAGATAATCGCTTATCGGTTCAACCACTCTTCTTCCAAATACCGAAAATTGTTGACTGCTGCGACCTCACCCCCAAAAGGTCACAACTCCCGAAAAAACATCCTTCTTTCACAAGTCGGCTTAATTTCAACACTTTCTCATTTAACAGAAAAACCGCTAACCCCACAGGATTTATTTGAACTGATCGAAGCATTCGACTTCGATAGTAAAGGTAAGCTGTTCGAAGACCTCCCCAAAACACCTGACGCACTCGCCCGTGCACTTTCCCCAGATCGAAACTTATGGCGAAATGTTTTTGTGTCGGACAATTAAATCTGACTTTCGTGTCCGATCCCTCCCGCTGACTTCATGTGACTTTAGAGAAAATCAAATCTCTGGAGGATCACATGAAATCGAAAAGCACCAACACAAGCAATTCAACATTACCGGATAAAGAAGGTTCAACTGTAACCCTGGAAACGACAGGCGGAGCGGCCACGGTTTCCGGCTCTGCCGGTTCCGCGGCTGCGGAGCCTGTTGTCACGAGCATGGCGGAGTCTGTAACACGCCATGCTCAAAACCCATTTGATGGAAATTCCAAGTTCCTTCTATGTGGGATAGATTCTCTTGATTTGGGTCTTTATGTCACCTGGGATGCTCTCTGGGAAAAGGTCACCCTCCCTTTCTTCAACAGCAAAAAGGAAATGGCCCAGGGTACAACCGGCATAACCGAACAAACAGACCTTGGCCGCTCGTTCCTTATTCTCCCTGGCGGTAAAGCTCCCAATTACCGCTTTCACCTTCAATTCCCCGAATACCATATCTTTCTCGGCAAATCTGCCTCTCCTGGCAAATCTCCAAACGTCTATGTGTCCATCAATGCTTCAACACTCTGGCACGTCGAGCTTGAAACGATCCTTGAACTTCTGGAGTATGACCTTTCCAGTTACGGCGGGACAATAGACCGGATACAGCCAAGCCGTGTTGACCTTTGCGCCGATTTCAGAATGGATGCCGGTTTGTCTTTCCCCTTCCTGGAACAACACCGAGTTTCCAGAAGTCACAAGATCAATTCCATTCATACCGGCCCCGTTCTGGAAACCTATTATTGCGGCTCTCCTTCCTGTCCGATTCGATTACGCATTTATGACAAATCAAAAGAGATTGCCAAGAACAACAAGCAATGGTTTCGCAACCTCTGGGAAGTCGATCAGGATGCTATTGTTTGGCGGGTAGAGTTTCAACTTCGGCGCCCTGTCTTGAAACAGTTCCGCATCATGACCCTTGATGACCTCTGGCAAAAGATCGGCTCTGTATGGGAGTATCTTGCCGGTGAATGGTTCTCGCTGCGCCTACCTGACAATGACAAGGCAGAACGCCGCACTATTCACCCCTGGTGGCTGTCTGTCCAGAATTGCCGTGGAGAGTTCGGGGATTCCATAGGCATCAAACGTATCTATAAAAACGACGAGGTGGAACCGATTCAAAACATCCTGGCGCATATCATGGGAAGGATGGTGAGCGTTGCCGCATACCGGGGGATAAATGATAGAAAAAAGGCAATTGTTGACCTCTTCCAGATGATCTTTGAAAAGAGCAGTGACGAGAAATTTGCCAGTGAGTATCAGAAGCGGGTTATCCGCTTGAGTTTTCGTGGCTCGTTCGGAGGGGATGACCATGAATGAAGCAGACGACCTCTTGACCATCGAACAGCTTGCACTAAGGCTCCAGGTGTCACGGACCACTATTTTCTCCTGGCTGAAGTCCGGCACTCTCAATGAAGGGTTACATTACTTTCGCCTGGGGAGAGTTATTCGTTTTCACTGGCCGCTTGCTTTCATGATCCCCAAGCGGTCTCCGCGGAAGAGAATTGAACCTGGCTTGAAGGAATTCCCCAAGAGCAAAAAACCGAAAGCAAAACGGGGAGCTTCGTCAGGTATCAATCTGGACTATTGATAATGTGATGCAATGTCGTTATTCTCCCTCCTGGACTTAAGACGCACCGGAGGGAGGGTAATGCCTATGAGGTGAAAAAATGAAGATGAAGAAAGGGACGCTGGCCCTTGAAACACCGGCTAAAGAGATTGGCAGTGTTAAACGTCGCAAGGATTCAAAAAAGCTCTATGTGGATTTTTACTACTTCGGCCACCGGATCATCAGATCAACCGAACTTGATGACACCCTGGCCAATGAAATAAGAGTCCGTGATTTCCTCAACCGGATCATGGAGCGGATCGAAACAGGGACCTTCAAATTTGCCGAAGCGTTCCCAGGAGCAACCAAGAAGGAAAAGGCATTCTTCACAAGCCTGGAGGGTAGGGAGTACCGACCGGAACCGCATCAAGTGCTTTTTGGTGATTACGTCAAAGAGTGGATGAAGACCATCTTCCCAACCTTTGGATCACCGACCAAGCACCGGGACTATCAAGAATCAATTAAAAGGATTCTGCCATATTTCCGAAACATGACCTTCCATCAGATCACCGGCCAGGAGTTGTTTCGATTCACTGAGTCGTTGAAATGGAAAACCGGCGCAAACAAAGGTAAACCGGTTTCACGGTCACGCAAGGTCAATATCCTGATTCCCTTCCGCGCAATCTGGAATGATGCCTGTGATCATTACCGGTGGGTAATCAAAAGCCCTTGTGACGGTATCCACAAGAAGCTGCCAAAGACAGAGAAGAAAGAACGTCTTGCCCTGAGATTCAATGATTGGCAACTGTTCCTTGAAAACCTCGAAGATCATTACCGCCCCATTGCAGAACTTATGATCCTGACTGGGATGATTGTTTCAGAACTTTCCGCCCTGACCAAAGACAGCATTCAGGGTGAATATCTGAGACTGACTTCCTCCTATGTTCTCAAGGCAGAGAAAACCAGCATGAAGACCGCCTTTCGCAAGCGTGATATCTACATCACCGAGGCAATCAGAAAGCGGCTCGACATTCTGACGGAAAGGGCAACGACACCGTACCTTGTTACAAGCTCCAGGGGAACCAGACTACACAGCACCGACTTTGCAAAAGTCTGGAAGAAAGCGGTAGATCAGGCAAACATCTCTCCAATGACCTCCTACATTGCGCGGCATTCATTCGCCGCCTGGAGTCTAACCATTGGAGTTAATCCGCTGCGACTTGTAAAGCTCATGGGTCATGCATCAAAGCAGATGGTGTATGAGGTATACGGGAACTACGTTGAAGGGTTGGAAGAGGATGCTGAAGCGATTTACAATTACTTTGGCCAGGACTTTTTAACACCCCGGAAAAAGGAAAACCCGATACCGTTTAGATACAGTACCGGGCACAGTCGCCATGTTGATCTTTCTAGTCAATCAACATTGTTGAGTTTTTAATGGAGCGGGAAACGGGATTCGAACCCGCGACTTCAACCTTGGCAAGGTTGCACTCTACCACTGAGTTATTCCCGCTCAACGAGTTTCGTTTTATAGCAAAGCATGAAACCCGAGTCAATATTTTTTTCACTTATCAGGCAATATTCACACAAAACTTATTGCGTCACTTGCTCTTGGAGCAGTCGCCGCAGCCGCCGGTACTGCATCCTGCACCGCCTGAAGCCAGTGTTTTATACTCTTTCATGGTCATCAGGTCCACGATCTGGCATGGAAAGCCTCTTCTGTTCATGGCTTCGGCAACGCTCCTTGGGTCGACTGCCCTGGCGTCGAAAACAGCCAAGGCGATTCCCTTGGTCGGATCAATCCTGACCGACGAGATCCCTCCGGTTTCGCTTAGCGCCTTATTTACTGCTGCAGCTGAACGCGCAGATTCGATCCCCTGGATCTGGAATACGGCTACTGCGTTTGCCGCAGCATCAAACTGAAGCACCAGCCCGA
Organism: Geoanaerobacter pelophilus; assembly: GCF_018476885.1. Classification (NCBI taxonomy): domain Bacteria; kingdom Pseudomonadati; phylum Thermodesulfobacteriota; class Desulfuromonadia; order Geobacterales; family Geobacteraceae; genus Geoanaerobacter; species Geoanaerobacter pelophilus. Next base: position 374,335 of record NZ_JAHCVJ010000003.1, on the reverse strand, counting down.
ATAATACCAGGGCCACGGTAGCCCCTAAAATCGCGAAAATTTTTCCTGCACACTGAGTCATGACGCTCTCCTGTTATCTGCTTGCTTGAGTTCTTGGTTGGTTCAATCTACGAAAAAAACCTAGAATATGCCACTGAAATCAGGAGGCAGGGGAATAGATCAGACTCTTTCTTTATGAAGCCATCTTTGCACCAATTTGGCCAGTTCGCCCGTGACCAGGATAAGGGTTGCCCCTGCCAGCACCGCTGCCAGAGCCCGCCAATCCAGGGCCTCGGTACGGAAAATCTCCTGCATGAACGGCAGGTAGATTACGACAAGCTGGAGCATGACGGTTGCTGCAATGGCGGCAATCAACGGTTTATTGGAGAAGATACCGATTTTGAGCAGAGATTCATGTCTGGACCTGACCTGCAGCGCCATTGCCATGCGGGACAGAATAAGATAGGTGAAAACCATGCTCTGCCAGGGGAGGCCTGTTGCAATGCCGTATTTTTGCAGGCACAGACCGGTAATGCCGAGGACTAAGCCGTTCAGGATGATCCATCTCCCCCGACCACAGCTGAAAATCCCTTCATTGCGAGGGATCGGCGGTTGGCGCATCAGGTTCTCCGTTGCTGGCTCAGCAGTCAAGGCAAGTCCGGGAAGGCTGTCGCAGAGCAGGTTCAGCCATAAGATCTGGACCGGGAGCAGGGGGAGTGGCAGTCCGAGAACAGGGGCCAGGAAGACCAGCCAGATAGTGCCGGCATTGGAGGTAAGTGAATAAACGATGAAGCGCAGGATGTTTCTGTAGATGCGCCGTCCTTCCTCTATGGCGCCGACGATGGTTGCGAAGTTGTCGTCAAGCAGCACCATGGCGGCGGCGCCTTTGGCGACATCGGTGCCGGTTATCCCCATGGCAATGCCGATCTCGGCTCTCTGCAGCGCAGGGGCATCGTTGACGCCGTCGCCGGTCATCGCCACAAACTCTCCCCGACCTTGCAAAGCTGTTACGATTTGCAGTTTCTGCGAAGGGGCTACCCTGGCGTAGACCCTTGTCCTGGCGGCAAGTTCGGCAAGTGAGCCGGTGGCAAGCTGTTCCAGCTCTTTGCCGGTGATGGCCGGTGGGTCGTCTGCGGATGCAATGCCGAGACTTTCGGCAATGGCAGTGGCGGTCGAGGCATGGTCGCCGGTAATCATGATCACGGTTATTCCGGCGCTCTTGCAGAGTTGTACTGCCTCGGCCGCTTCTGGCCGGGGCGGGTCCATGATTCCGGCAACGCCTAAAAAGGCAAGTCCGGCTTCGGCTGTCTCCGAGGTAATCTGCTCCGGCAGTTTGTCCCAGTAGCGAACGGCAAAGCCTATGGTACGCAGCCCTTGAGCTGCCATTGCTTCGGCAGCGGCAACTGATGTCTGCTCCGGTTGGCTGCGCCCGGCAATTGCTTCCAGCGATCCTTTGGTCAAGGAAACTATGCCTGTGCCGCAGCGGTGAAAGGTGGTCATGAGTTTTCGGTCGGAGTCGAACGGGAGTTCGGCAATGCGCGGAAACCGCTGTTCCAGTACTTCTTTCGGAAAACCGCAGGATTCGGCAAGGGTTGTCAGGGCAATTTCTGTGGGGTCGCCGGACAGGCTTCCGCTTTCCCCGGGGCGAGTGTCGTTGTTTAGGACGGCGGCGGTAATGAGAATTGTCAGTTTGTCGTTGAGCCGGAGGGCAGCAGGCTCGGGCATGACAACACTGATTGCGGAAGCAGGTAGCCGGTTGCCGTCAACACAGACCTCAGTTACTTCCATGCGGTTCATGGTCAGGGTCCCGGTTTTGTCGGTACAGATGCAGGTGACCGATCCCAGGGTTTCTACTGCCGGCAGACGGCGGACAAGCGCATTCCGGTTCGCCATCTTTCGTGCTCCAAAGGCGAGGGCAATGGTGACAACGGCTGGCAGGGCTTCCGGGATTGCCGCTACCGCAAGAGATATTGCCGTAAGGAGCATCAAGACCAGCGGCTCGCCGCGCTGGATGCCGACGCCAAAGAGGATGACGCAGATTATCAGGATCGCAGCGGACAGTCGTTTGCCGAACTGCGCCAACCGGATCTGCAGCGGAGTTTTCGGCTCCACCCCTTCTGACAGAAGGGTGGCAATTGCGCCCAGCTCGGTTTTGGTGCCGGTTGCGGTAACTACCCCGGTTCCCCGGCCATAAACGGTTACTGTCCCCCGCCAGGCCATGTTGACGCGGTCTCCCAGGGGGAGTTCCCGGTCGGTGAGGACCCGTGATGTCTTCTCCACCGGAGCGGATTCGCCGGTGAGAGCCGCTTCGTCTATTTGCAGGCGTGCCGTGTCAAGCAGCCTCAGATCGGCAGGGACCACGCTTCCTGCTTCGACCAGCACCAGATCTCCGGGAACAAGGTCCCTTGCCGGGATGTTTCTGAGGGTGCCCTCCCTGACAACCCTTGCCGTCTGCCCTGCCATTTTTTTCAGGGCTATCAAGGACTGCTCTGCCCGGAACTCCTGGGTAAAACCGATTGCCGCATTTATCAACACAATGGCGATAATCGGGATTGCATCCTTGAGATCGCCGATGCATGCCGCTACGATTGCCGAAACTATCAGGATGATGATCAACAGGTCGGTGAACTGGGCCAAGAGTATTGCGAAGGCGGAGCGACCGCTTTTCTCAGGTATGATGTTGGCGCCGTACTGCGTAAGCCTGATGGCTGCTTCTTCAGCTGAAAGCCCGGTTGGTGAGCTATTCAGCTTGAGCAAAGCTTCTTCTGTAGTCAGCTGATGCCAGGTCATGATTTCCATTTCATCTCGTTGTTTCGTAGTCTTTTCAGGCAGGCCGTTAGCGGGGACGAATGCTCATCTCGTGCGAAAGTCCCGGTATCAGCTGAGGCCCCGGCAGAAGCGACATGCAAACGGCAAGTCCCTTTGCCAATTATATAAGAGCCTGGCAGATTTGCATCTGTGCTGACATTGATTATTCCCGGGGGCCTGATAAACTGTTAATCATTTCATGATCCTTTAATCGAGGAACCGACTCGCTTGCCCATTACCTCAGAATCTCCCAGATCGATCAGCAGAGAAATAATCACTCTCTTGGTGGTCTGTCTTGCCTCTTATCTCATCCTTAGCGGCATCTTGGTATTGATTTATGAACAAAAGCAGTTGATTGATGAGCAGAGACGCTATGCCAAGGTACGGGTGGAGCGGATTGCCAGTGCGGTCTCAGCGTCTTTCGGCAATTTGAACCGGATTTCTCTCAATGAGTTGCTGTTGCAGAATGTGGTTGACGAGGATGTCAATGCCATTGTCGTGAAAAGTGCAGACGGTACTATCATTATCGGCAAGCGCAAGTTAGATGGGGCGCAGCACGAAGTAGCCGATATTCTTAAAGAAGAGGATATCCCTGTTTATGACTCCAGCTGTATAGATACTCATGCCGTCATCAGAGAGGGCAAGACACTCGGTAGCGTGGAACTGCTGCTAAACGATGAAGAGATCGTAAAGAAATTGCGAATTGCTCTTTTGGAAGAGTTTTTCCAGGCGTTAATCCCGATTCTCATTGTTTGTCTGGTGCTTTACATTGGGCTGTCACGTCTGTTGTTGGAGCCTCTTTCCTCGATCTTTGCGATGGCCCGTGATTTCAGCGCAGGTAATTTTACAACCAGAATACAGATTAATTCTGAGAATGAAATTGGTTCGCTGGCAAACATATTCAACCGGATGGCTGACCGGATTGAGGATGAAATCGGGCAGCTTGCCGATGCCGAGAAAAAATACCGTTATCTTTTTGAATCTATACAGGACGTTTTTTACCGGGAAAACAGGGCAGGGGTGGTCGGTCTGGTATCTCCTTCAGTGGTGAAAATGCTCGGTTATTCCCAGGAAGAGGTGGTTGGCAAGCATTTGGACGAGTTTTGCATTCTAAAAGGCTCAAGAGATCTGTTGTTTTCCGAAGTCTCCAGAAAAGGGTCGGTGGAGGATTATGACCTTCTGCTTAGACATAAGGATAGCCGGATTATTACGGTGTCGGTCAACTCCCATCTTTATTATGACGAGCAGGGCGAAATCGCTGGGGTTGAGGGAACGCTTCGCGATATCTCTGATCGAATGCGCGCTTTCGACGAGATATCGCAGCTCAAAAGTTCTTTTGCGGAAATCATCGAGACACTGCCTTCAGCTATCATCGTTGTTGACGGCGAGCTGCATATCGAGTTGATGAATCGCTTGGCCGAGGAGTTCTGCGGTTTTTTGCTGAGTCAGGCAAAAGGGGTTTCGGTAATTCAGGTACTGCCGGCCTTTGAAAGCGAACTGCAACTTGTTTCCCAGGTAATTTCCGGGAAAGAGCCTTATGCCAAGGAACGTCTGGCAGTTGCCTGTGGTTTTGAAAACAGGTTTTTCGATTTTCAGATATACCCCATGAAGTCGCGAGAGACTTCTCGGGCGGTCATCCGTTTTGAGGATGTTACTGATAAGGCCAGGATTCAGGAGGCTTTGCTGCAGTCTGAAAAGATGCTGATGGTGGGTGGGCTTGCTGCTGGGACGGCCCATGAGATCAACAATCCCCTGGCTGCAATTCTGCAAAATGCTCAGAACATTGAACGGAGGATCTCTCCGGATATCCCGGCCAATCTGCAGGTAGCCAGTGAGATTGGTATTGATCTGGCGTTGCTCAGGACGTACCTGGAAAAAAGAGGTGTTATCGGGTTTGTCTCAAGCATTCGCGAGGGTGGCGTGCGGGCCTCGAAGATAATTGCCAATATGCTGCAGTTTAGCCGCAAGAGCGAGTCTCGTAAGGAGCTGTCGGACCTGAATACGGTGCTTGAACAGTCTTTGGAGTTGGCAGCAAGTGATTACGACCTGAGAAAACGTTATGATTTTAAACAAATAAGAGTAGAGAAAGATTTTTACCCTGGCCTGCCCTTACTTTCGATAACTGTTTCGGAAATCGAACAGGTTATCCTGAGTGTCATTAAAAACGCGGCGCAGTCCTTATCCGAATCGAAGCAGCCGGACCCGTGCATTACCATGAGAACGCGCCTTAAAGAAGGATTTGCCGTGGTTGAGATCGAGGACAATGGTGCGGGAATGACGGAAATTGTGCGCCGCAGGGTCTTCGAGCCATTTTTCACTACTCGTGAGGTCGGCAGGGGTACTGGTCTTGGCATGTCGGTATCGTATACTATAATTACCTCTAACCATAACGGTTTTATCGATGTCTGGTCGGAACCTGGAGCCGGTGCCAGATTCACTATCTCACTTCCTGTGGAAAAGAGCGGTTCATGAACGCACCGATTCGGGTCCTGATAATTGATGATGATGAGCTGGTCCGGGAAAGCATCTCGGCATTCCTTGAAGATGACGGTTTTTGGGTCGAGTCGGCAGCTTCAGCTGAAGAGGCACTGACCAAGCTCGAGACAGCCAATTATGATCTTTGCCTGACCGACTATAGTTTGCCCGGTATGGATGGCGAAAGCTTGATCCTCCGTGCCAATGAGGCAAGTCCTGCAACCCGGTTCATAATGCATAGCGGCGTGAGCTTCGCACCGTCCGATGAACTTTTGCAAATCGGGTTTTCACAGGATAATGTGATGTCCAAACCGATAATCCGGTTGGAACTTCTCTCGGAAAAAATCAAAAAGCTTGCAGGAAAAGCGGGTGAATCGGAATGAGCGGCAAACCTTTACGGCTCCTGACAATCGATGATGAGGCTTCAATCCGCAACAGCATTGCGGTTTATTTCGAGGATTGCGGTTTCCTGATTGATGAAGCGGCTGACGGAGTTCAAGGGCTTGATGTCATCAGGCAACAACGGCCCGATATTGTCGTTACCGATCTGCGCATGCCGAGAATGGGGGGGCACGAGTTCATCGAGGCGTTGCGCATGATCGACGACAACCTCCCGGTAGTTGTTGTTTCAGGCACAGGTATCATCGGTGATGCCATTGAAGCACTCAGGCTTGGTGCCTGGGATTACATCACCAAACCGATACAGGACCTGGCTGAGCTGGAACTGATTGTCGGTCGTTGTCTGGAGCGTGCCCGGTTGATCAGCGAGAACAGGGAGTATCATGAGAATCTCGAACAGCTGGTTGCCCAGCGCTCTGCGGAGATCCGCAAGCTGTTCAAGGCGGTCGAGCAGAGTGCGAACGCTGTCATCATAACCGATACCAATGGCACCATTGAATACGTTAATCCGAAATTCACCGAGACTACCGGTTATGCAATGGATGAGGTGGTCGGGCAGAAGCCGAGTATCCTCAAGTCAGGGGTTCAGCCGGAAACTTTTTACAAGGAACTGTGGCGCATAATCAAGGAAGGCAAAGAGTGGCGGGGCGAGCTCTGCAATAAACGCAAGAACGGTGAACTCTTCTGGGAAATGTGCAGCATCGCGCCGATCAGAGATGAAAAGGGTATCATCACAGACTATGTGGCCATCAAAGAGGATGTAACCGAACGCAAACGCTATGAAGACCAGCTTGCCTATCAGGCCAATTACGATCTGCTGACCGGGCTCCCCAATCGCTACTATCTCCAGGGTTATCTGGAAGCCCATCTGAGCCGGCTGAACTTTGAATCACTCTATGCGACCCTGATGATGCTGGACATCGATAACATGAAGTTCATCAATGATACCTTTGGTCACGCATTCGGTGATCTTCTGCTCAGGGAGATCGCCGCGCGTTTGAAGAAACTGTATGGGGAGGGGAGTTTTGTCGCCCGCTTTGTCGGCAACCAGTTTGTGATCATCCCTGAGGTTGCATCTGTGGCAGACAATATGCGTCAGCAAGCGGAAATTCTCAGGAAGGCGATGAATGAAGTCTATCTGGTCAAAGGCACCGAGGTTCTGGCAACCGCCAGTGTCGGGGTGGTGTCTTATCCGGAGGACGGGGAGTCTGTAGAGAACCTGCTGAAAAATGCCGAAGTTGCCATGTATGAGGCGAAGAAACAGGGGAAGAATACGGTTGCATTCTATACCAGTGAACTGAATATCCAGGTGGAAAACCGGCTTTCCATGGAAACCCGGCTGCACAAGGCCTTGAGCCGAGGTGAGTTTTCACTTCATTACCAGCCACAGATCAGCCTGAATACTGGCTCAATAATCGGCATGGAAGCGCTGCTCAGGTGGAAAACCGGATCAGATGGCTTTGTATCGCCGGCGCAGTTTATTCCGGTACTTGAAGAGACCGGGCTTATTCTGGAAGTCGGCGAGTGGGTGCTGCATGAGGCTTGCAACCAGTCTGTGGCCTGGGAGAAAAATGGGCTCAAAGATTTACGGGTATCGGTTAATATCTCGGCACTTCAGTTCATGCGCAGTGACCTTGATGTCACCGTGCAGCATGTACTGCAGCAGTCAGGGCTTGATCCTAGGAAACTCTGCCTCGAATTGACCGAAAGCATGATCATGATCGATAGTTCCAGAACCATGGAAAAGCTGGAGTCGCTGACCAGTCTGGGCATAACCCTGTCGCTTGACGATTTCGGAACCGGCTATTCCTCTCTGGAATACCTCGGCAGACTGCCGATACATGAACTCAAAATCGACCAATCCTTTGTCCGCCGGATGTCCAATACCAAGAACGACGCTGCTGTGGTAAACACGATCATTGCCATGGGCCACGGGCTGGGTATGGATCTGGTTGCGGAAGGGGTGGAGAGCAAGGAACAGCTTGATTATCTCTACGAAAAGCAGTGCGGGATCATTCAGGGGTTCCTGTTCAGCAAACCGCTGCCGGCCACGGATTTTGCCGTTTTCTGTTCTGAATGGGGTCCGGAAAACGTCCTGTTGATGATGAAACAATAAAGCCCCCGGTAAAGGGGGCTGTCGTTTATTGTGGCTTACCTGTAGGTGGTAGCGGGCTTATTGCCTGCGTCACCGGTCTTTTATCTCAAAGCTAATTATATTACTTCTTGGGTTTGGCTACTTTTGCCTTTGGTGCTGCCTTGGCCGGTTTCGCATTTTTCGCAGCTGCATTTGCTGCTCTGACCTGCCGCGCTTTGGCAAGATTGCTTGCTAAGCCCCGATCCTGAGCGACTTTTCTTCTTGCGTCAGTAAGGCTCTTGGCGGAAAGAGGTTGCTTGCTCGGAATGCCGAACTGCTTTTTATAATCTTTTGGTTTTATATTATGAGCGCTGTTGAGGTGTCTGGTAAGTGTCTTGAAACCGCCTTTACCACAAACAAGACAGATAACTTCATTCTTCTTGAAGGCTTCTTTTACTGTTATGGCCGGTTTTACTTCTTCTCCAGGCACGACAACCTCTTTGCCAGCTTCAAGAGACTGTAGAGCAGCATGAACTTTTTGCAGTTCTGCAATCAATTCTTCAGAGCTCATCGTAGTAGTTGAGGCATGAGCTGCCACAATTTCGGCTGCCATTTCGATGATTGTTGATGCCATTAATTTATTCTCCTTTGATAGAGTTGAATACCGCTTATTAAACAGGTTATTAACCGTATGTCAAGTAGCAAAACAACGATTGATAGTCAATAATTTTCAGTTATCGACAGTATACATGTTGTCGATTGATTGAATAGTCGGCGATTAATATGATTTGTTGTCGTTATTGCTGAAAAATGCGGAGTGGAATATCGATGCCACAGAGACAGTAGCAGATAGAATTAAATTGTGTCATGTTGTTGTTGAGCAACAAATGTTTAATGCAGCAATTATATTAGTTTCAAATTGCAAACCTGATTGCTGCCCACCATGACATGATTACAGTAACAATAGCCAGCAGAGCAAGTCCCTGGTTTACTCTCCTTCCAGGGCGATCATATCTTTCTATCAGGTAACCGCTGAACACGCCGAATAGCAAACCGAACAAAAAGCCGAAAAAATGAGCGCCCAGGTCCGTATTGTTGCCTTCCGTGCCTAGTGATGCCAGCAACGCCATGGCACCGGCGACAGGAGCATACCAGCGTCTTTTCAAGTGGTGCCGGTAACGGATCATGCTTATCGCCGACAACAAGCCGACGCCTCCGAATACCAGGGTTGAGGCGCCGATAGATGTGTGTGTTGGCAAGTGGAAATGGGCATTGGCGAGGTTGCCCATGGCCCCTGATGCCAGCAACAAGGTCCAGGCAAGCCCTGATCCCAGTTCCCGGCAGAGAAAGATGATGAACACCCCGCCGATGGCCAGGTTGCTCAGCAGGTGCAGCCAACTTGCATGAAGGGTCAATGCGGTGATCAGGCGCCACCATTCGCCATCAAGAATCCTCGCTGCCTGGGCACTGCCGATTTGCGACCACTCCGGCGGTGGATGACCGAAGATCGGGATGTTAAGCAGGGTGAAGTTGTGAAACGTTGCCAACAGGAGCAGCACAGAGACTGACGCCAGGGTGTTCTCCACCAACGGGTTCGGTTTTGGCGGCGGTGGCGGCCAACCGATATTTTCCGCTTCAAAGAGCGAGAGTTGATTTATGGCATGCTCAAGATGATCTGAAGGGACCATGAGGTTCCAGCGGATGCCGTAGCGCTCGAGCCTGCCAGGAATGCCTTGAGATTCCAGAACCAAAGCCCATGATTCAGCTCGTTTTCGAGAAAGTGCCGGCAACGAGTGCCATCTGTCGGACAGCGGCGGCAGGGCGAGCCATTCAACCGGTTCTGCCGTATCAAGGTGCGAGTTAGTTTCCATAATTGATACTATAGGCATGGCAGCCCGAATATGCTATGTTGCGACGAAATTTTTTTCATAAAGACGGATTTATGGACCAAACAAACACTTCCCTGTTCAGAAAGATTGACCGGACAGTGCAGGCGCATGGTCTCCTCTCGCCAGGGCAGACGGTTGTCGTAGCTGTCTCCGGCGGGGTTGATTCTATTGTGCTGCTTGATTACCTTGTGTCGAGACGTACCAGCCTCGGACTCTCGCTGATTGTGGCACACCTGAATCATTCCCTGCGCGGCAACGAGTCTGATGGCGATGAGGCGTTTGTCAGTTTGTTGGCCCAGGGGTACGGGGTGCCCTTTGAGTGCCGCCGTGAAGATATTGTTGCTCGCGCTGCGCGCACCGGTTTGTCCTTGGAAGAGGCAGGTCGAGAGGCGCGCTACGCTTTTTTTAGCGACGTGGCCCGGATTTCCGGGGCAGATGTGGTTGCCATTGCCCACCACCTGGACGATCAGGCGGAGACGGTACTCCTCAGGCTGATCCGTGGCAGCGGCACCACTGGGCTGGCCGGCATGTCCCATCGTTCAGCTGACGGTAGGTATATCCGGCCGCTGCTTGATGTGGAGCGTTCCGAGATCGAGCGTTTTGTCACTTCTCGCAAGCTGGGTTTCCGCACCGACAGCAGCAACAGTGACAGCTCATTTCTCCGGAACAGGGTGCGCTTGGAGCTGCTCCCGCTGCTGACTGAATACAACCCGGCCATTGCCCGGCGGCTGGCTGAAACCGCAGGGATCATGGCTGCGGATGAGGCCATACTCTCGGCAGCTATTGCCAAACGATGGCAGGAGGTCGGCAGCAGCTCGGACCACGAGGCTGTTCTCGATGGAGAGGCAGTGAGCAAGGATTCCCAAGGGGAGCGGTTACGCCTTTATCGTTATGCGATCGAGCTTCTGGTCGGCAATCTGCGCCGGATATCATATCGGCATCTCCAGGGGATAGATCGCCTGCTCCTCCAGGGGCCGCCGAACGGCAGCCTGAACCTGCCGGGCGGGCTTGTCGTTACTCGCTGCTACCGGGTATTGACCTTCAGCTTGCAGCCGCTTGCCAGGGATGTCCCGGGTGAACTAAGGATAATGGCTGAAGGTGTCTACGATTTGCCGTCCGGCGGCAGGGTAGCGGTTGAGTGCTGTGACGGCCAGGTCGCGGCGAGCGAAGACGGCAGACTGGAGCTGATCGTAAATCTTGCCGAGCTGCCGTTCCCATGGCTTGTCAGGAGCTTCCTGCCCGGCGACCGCCTGGAACCGCGCGGGATGAAGGGGCGCAAGAAGGTCAAAGACATCTTTATCGATGCCAAGGTGCCCAGACCGGCGCGGCAGAGAATTCCCTTGTTTTTCTCAGGGGCAAGACTTTTCTGGGTTGCCGGACTCAGAAAAGGGGGCTCAGTTCCGCAGCATATACCGGAAAGGCTTGCAGTGAGGGTGCGGCTGCTTGAATTTCCGCCGGATGCTGCTATGCTTGCCTAAACGCTTGTCAACGTATGGCCGTTGTGGTACTTTTCACCACTCGTTTTTATCAATAAACACGGCGCTTTCCGAATCTCTTCGGCTGCGTACGTTACTTAAACAGGGGGTTGCACTTGAACCAGTTCTACAAGAACCTTGCACTCTGGTTGGTTATCAGCTTGATGATGATTCTTCTCTTCAACCTGTTCAACAAGCCCAAGCCGGCACAGGAAAGGCTCAACTACAGCGAGTTTGTGACTGCCGTTGATGCCGGTAAGGTGGCGTCGGTCATTATCCAGGGGAATGATATTATCGGCAAGTTCTCGGATGGCAAGGAGTTTAGAAGCTTCAAGCCGGCCGATGCCAACCTGACACCGAAGCTTCTGGAAAAGAAGATCGCTGTTTCGGCGCGGCCCGATGAAGAGAAATTTTCCTGGTTTTCAATCTTTATCTCCTGGTTTCCTCTTATTCTCCTGGTCGGGGTATGGATATTTTTCATGCGCCAGATGCAGGCCGGCGGCGGCAAGGCGATGTCGTTCGGCAAGAGCCGGGCAAAGCTGCTGACCGAGGCCCAGGGAAAGATTACCTTTGAGGATGTTGCCGGTATTGAAGAGGCCAAGGAAGAGCTGGAAGAGATCATATCTTTCCTCAAAGATCCCAAGAAGTTCACCAAGCTTGGAGGGCGCATCCCTAAAGGGGTGCTGCTGATGGGACCTCCGGGTACCGGTAAGACCTTGCTGGCCCGGGCAATCGCCGGCGAAGCCGGTGTGCCGTTCTTTTCCATCTCAGGTTCCGATTTTGTCGAGATGTTTGTCGGGGTCGGCGCCAGCCGGGTTCGTGACCTGTTTGTCCAGGGGAAAAAGAGCGCACCCTGCATTATCTTCATTGACGAGATCGATGCGGTCGGTCGCCATCGTGGCGCCGGCTTAGGCGGCGGCCATGACGAGCGCGAACAGACCCTGAACCAGCTTCTGGTAGAGATGGACGGTTTTGAATCCAACGAAGGGGTTATCCTGATAGCGGCAACCAACCGTCCCGATGTTTTGGATCCGGCACTGCTGCGGCCCGGTCGTTTTGATCGCCAGGTTGTCGTGCCCCGCCCCGATGTCAAGGGGCGCGAGATGATTCTCAAGGTACACGCCAAAAAAGTTCCGCTGTCACCTGAGGTAAATCTTGAGGTGATCGCCAGGGGAACCCCCGGATTTTCCGGCGCCGACCTTTCGAACGTGGTCAATGAGGCTGCACTGCTGGCGGCACGCAAGAACAAGACCGTGGTCGAGATGATCGACTTCGACGATGCCAAGGACAAGGTCCTGATGGGCGTGGAGCGCCGCAGTATGGTGATCTCCGATGAAGAAAAGAAGAACACTGCCTATCACGAGGCCGGCCACACCCTTGTAGCCAAGCTGATTCCCGGGACCGACCCGGTCCACAAGGTCTCGATCATTCCGCGTGGCAGGGCGCTGGGCGTCACCATGCAGCTGCCGATAGAAGACAAGCACAGCTACACCAAGGAGTCGCTCCTGGACCGCATCGCCGTGCTTATGGGCGGGCGCGCTGCCGAGGAGATCATCTTCAACAGCAAGACCACCGGCGCTGGCAACGATATTGAACGTGCCACCGAGATCGCCCGGAAGATGGTGTGCGAGTGGGGGATGAGCGATAAGATGGGGCCGGTCACCTTTGGCAAGAAAGACGAATCGATTTTCCTCGGCCGCGACATGGCGATGCACAAGAACTTCAGCGAGGCCACTGCCGTGGAGATCGACAACGAGATCAGGCGCATCGTTGACGAGAACTACTCCCGCGTGGTGAAGATGCTCAGCGAGCATGTCGATCTGCTGCACAAGCTGTCGAAAGAGCTGATCGAGAAAGAGAATCTGACTGGAGACGAGGTCGAAAAGATCGTCAATCCGGTGATTACGCCACTGACCCAGCCGGCGGCTCCGGCAGACGAGGCTCCCCAAGAGGCATGATCTCCGGTATTCAGCAAAGCTGGAGACTTGCTGGCCGCTCTATTGAGCTGGCACCCCCATGCATCATGGGGGTGCTGAATATAACTCCGGATTCGTTCTCGGATGGCGGGAGTTTTCTCGCAATCGATCGCGCCGTTGATCGTGCCTTGGCCATGGTCGATGAAGGCGCCGGCATTATCGACATCGGTGGCGAGAGCACTCGCCCCTTTGCCGAGGCGCTGTCGGAAGCAGATGAACTAAGCCGGGTGCTGCCGGTTATCGAGAAGTTGGCACCCCGGTTGTCAGTGCCGATTTCCGTTGATACCTACAAGGCTGGCGTGGCACGAGCAGCCTTGGATGCCGGTGCTGAGATCGTCAACGACATCAGTTCCCTGACCTTTGACCCTGAGATGGCCGGGGTAGTTGCCGCTGCCGATGCCGGGGTCGTGTTGATGCACACCCGGGGCAGACCCGATGCAATGCAGACCAATACTGTCTACGCCGACCTGGTTAAAGAAATTACCGTTTTTTTTGAGGATGCCCTGGAGCGTTGTGATAAGGCAGGGATAGCCCGTGCCAGAGTTGCCCTGGATCCCGGCATCGGTTTTGGCAAGGATATCCAGGGGAATCTGGAAATTTTGCGACGCCTCGCCGAGTTCTCTGGATTTGACTGCCCCCTGTTGGTGGGCACCTCCCGGAAATCGTTCATCGGAGCTGTTCTTGACCGGAAGGTTGATGCGCGTATCTTCGGGACTGCCGCTACGGTTGCCGCTGCAGTTTTGCATGGAGCATCAATCATACGGGTTCATGACGTCAGTCAGATGCGTGATGTTGCGATCATGGCACAGGCGATACGTGACGGATACGCCCCTCCGCAGGCAGCCTAACCACAGTTATCTTCGTTTGTAGATTCTTATGCAATACCCATTATTGAGGGCTCTATGACCGAGACCCTGGGAGGCTTCAGCTGGTTGCTGCACCTCCTTGACATAATGCTCGTATCGGTTTTGATTTACCATTTCCTCCTGCTGCTCCGCGGCGGAGGGATGGCGCTTCGTCTTCTTTTGTGGCTTGCGGTCGCTTTTTTAGTCTACCTCGGCGCCAGCTTCATCGGCCTTGAGTCTCTGGGGTGGCTGCTAGACAATTTTTTCTCTGTATCGCTGCTGATTGTGGCAATCATTTTCCAGCATGATATCAGGCGGGCTCTGGTCAGTCTCAGCCGTGACCGTGATCGCCAGTTGTCCCGGGAGGATGATACCAGCGAGCTGATTGACGAGCTGGTCACTGCCGTGGACTCGCTCTCCGCCAGGCAGATCGGCGCCCTGATCGTGCTTGAGCGGGGGATGTCCCTGGATAATTTCCTGGCCGTGGGGACCGACATTGACGCAAAGGTTACCAGCGAACTGATCACTTCGATATTTCTTCCGTATTCACCGATTCATGATGGCGCCGTCATCATCCAGGGAGGGAAGCTGACCAAGGCCGGCTGTTTTCTGCCTCTTTCCCAGAATCATGAGCTCGGCAAGAGCCTGGGCACCAGGCACCGGGCGGCAATCGGGCTTACCGAGATTGTCGATGCCGTGGTCATAATCGTTTCCGAGGAAACCGGCCGGATCGCCATTGCCGGCAATGGCAAGATTCATGAGGATATCCCCCTCGCCACAATTCGCAAGGAACTCAAGCGTCATCTGACATCCAGGCGGGCACTATGAATCTTCCTCCGTTCATAGCCAATAACCTGTTGTTAAAGATCGTCTCGGTAGTGATGGCATCGCTGTTCTGGCTCTATGTAATGGCCGGCAAGGATGCGGAGCTCAGAGTGCAGGTGCCGGTGGTCCTGGTCAATCTTGGCAATAACCTGACCATTGTCGACAAGCCCCCTGTCTCACTTGACGTGGAGCTTCACGGCAGCAGGCTGGCCTTGTTGGCTTTAAGGAAAGAGTCGTTACGCCTGGTTCTCGATATGGATGGGGTCAAGGAGGGGAGCGTTTCGTTTTCCAACCTGGACAAAGCCCTGATTGCCGATAGCAGAGTACGGGTTACCCGCATCTCTCCGGCGCACATAGAATTAACCCTGGCAAAGGTCGCCGACTGACCTGCGCCAGGTTTTCCAACTGGAGGTATCACGATGAAAAAGCTATTCGGTACTGATGGCGTGCGGGGAGTTGCCAATGTCTATCCCATGACATCGGAAATGGCCATGCAACTGGGACGGGCAGCGGCTTATATCTTTAAGAACGGCCAGCGCCGGCACCGGATCGTGATCGGCAAGGATACCAGGCTCTCCGGCTATATGATTGAGAACGCCCTGATGGCCGGGATCTGCTCAATGGGGGTTGACGTGCTGCAGGTCGGACCGTTGCCGACTCCCGGCATTGCCTATATCACCTCTTCGATGAGGGCCGATGCCGGGGTTGTCATCTCTGCCTCGCACAACCCGTTTCAGGACAACGGCATCAAGTTCTTTTTCAAGGATGGCTTCAAGCTCCCGGATGCCATGGAGCTGAAGATGGAAGAGCTGATATTTTCCAAGAAGATCGACTCGCTGCGCCCGATTGCCACCGAGGTCGGCAAGGCTTACCGGATCGAGGATGCCATCGGGCGCTACGTGGTTTTTCTGAAAAGCACCTTTCCCAAAGAACTTGATCTGGCCGGCATGAAGATCGTTCTCGACTGCGCCAACGGGGCGGCCTACAAGGTGGCGCCGGCCGTGCTGAGTGAACTTGGGGCAGAAGTGATCCCGTTCGGGGTCAAGCCGAACGGCACCAACATCAATGACGGCTGCGGCTCGCTGCACCCGGAGATCATCAGCGAGGCAGTCAAGGAGCATCGCGCCGATCTGGGCATTGCCTTGGACGGCGATGCCGACCGGGTTATTTTCGTTGACGAATTCGGCAACGAGGTCGATGGCGATCATATCATGGCCATCTGCGCTAGCGACATGCTGAAGCAGAAAAAGCTGAGAAAGTCTACAGTTGTTGCTACGGTCATGAGCAACATGGGGCTGGATATCGCCGTGAAAAAGGCGGGGGGCAAGATCGTCAAGACCGCGGTCGGCGACCGCTACGTGGTGGAGGAGATGCGCAAAGGTGGCTATAACCTCGGCGGCGAGCAGTCCGGGCATATGATCTTCCTTGACCACAATACCACCGGCGACGGCACACTGACAGCGCTGCAGGTACTGGCGATCATGAGACGCACCGAAAAAACCCTTTCCGAACTGGCCCAGGTCATGATTCCGTTACCGCAGGTGCTGGTGAATGTCAGGGTTGCCGAAAGAAAAGACATCATGACCATCCCGGAAATCGCTGCCCTGGTCAATGGCATCGAGGCAAAGCTGGGTGAAGAAGGGCGGATCCTGATCCGCTATTCCGGCACCGAACCGCTGCTCCGGATCATGATGGAAGGTCAGGATAAGTATCAGATAACCTCTTGGGCCAAGGAAATTGCTGCCCTGGTGGAAAAAAAGCTCGGAGGTAATTGATTAGATGGCGCGTCTTGGTGTTAATATCGATCATGTTGCGACTATTCGCCAGGCACGGGGGGGGATCGAGCCTGATCCGGTGGCCGCAGCGGCCATTGCCGAACTTGCCGGCGCCGACGGCATCACCATTCACCTGCGGGAAGACCGGCGGCACATCCAGGACCGTGACCTGAAGATCATCCGTCAGACGGTCAAGACCAGGCTCAACATGGAGATGGCTGTGACTCAGGAGATGGTGTCGATAGCGCTTGCGGTCAAGCCTGACTGTTGCACCCTGGTGCCGGAAAAACGCCAGGAGTTGACTACAGAAGGCGGGCTAGACGTGCGGCTCGCCATGGACCAGATCAGCGAGGCGATAGAAAAGCTGCAGCAGGGGGGAATAACGGTCAGCCTGTTCATCGATCCCGATCCGGACCAGGTAAAGGCGGCAAGTAAATGCGGCGCCGATTACATCGAGATCCACACCGGCAGCTATGCCGACGCTCCTGATTGGAAAAAAGAGGACCAGGAGCTGACCAGGATCGAGAATGCCATCAAACTCGGGCAGAAGCTGGGGCTCGGCATCAATGCCGGCCATGGTCTCAACTATTCAAATATCAAGCGGATTGCTGCAATCGGAGGCATCGAGGAATACAATATCGGCCATTCGATAATCTCCAGGGCCGTGCTGGTCGGCTTGGATCGGGCTGTTCGCGATATGGTCGCCTTGATCCAGTACTCATGACGAATCCGGTAAAAGTCCATCTGCGGCGTTACGCTCATCCCTCGTCGTTGCACGTACCTTCCAGGTACGCCTCATTTCTCAGGACTCGCAAGCCTTGCATATGGAGCTTTTTCCGAATTCGAGAGGTTGTCAATTGACATGAAGATTCTCGTAACCAATGATGACGGCATCAATGCCGTCGGTCTGGCTCGTTTGGCAGAAGCGATGGCTGAGTTGGGCGAGGTGGCAGTGGTTGCCCCTGATCGCGAGATGAGCGCTGTCGGCCATGCCCTTACCCTGCATCACCCGCTGCGGGCATCCTGTGTTGGCGAGAGGCGGTTTGCTGTGGACGGCACCCCCACTGACTGCGTGAACCTGGGGATTCACAGCCTGCTCGGGTTCAAGCCGGATCTGGTGGTCTCCGGGATCAACCGTGGCGGCAACCTGGGCGATGACGTTACCTATTCCGGCACTGTCTCTGCAGCCATGGAGGCGACCCTCATGGGGATCCCGGCCATCGCAATATCGTTAGTGACCATGAACGACGGCGAGCATTACCGGTCAGCCGCCCAGGTGGCGCTTGACCTGGCTCGCCATCTGATAGGCAACGGTCTGCCGGTTGATACCTTTCTCAATGTCAATGTTCCTGACCTCCCGTTGGAACAGATCGGCAAGCCTCTGGTCACCACCCAGGGGAAGCGGCGCTATGAAGGAACCATCGTGGACAAGGTTGATCCCAGGGGGCGCAATTACTACTGGATTGGGACTGCGGATCTCCGATTTCAGGATATCGAGGGGAGCGACTTTCATGCGGTTTCCAGGGGTCATGTCTCGGTAACGCCGCTACACCTTGACCTCACCAACCATTCTTCCATGCCGAAGATAGCTTCCTGGTTCTCCGGTTGACCGAATATGCTTGTTGTAGCCCGCTTCTGCTGGACTTTTTCCCCTGCCTCTGATATATAATGGCCGCGCTGGGAGTGGCTATGACTCGCCTGTCAAGTTTTGCAATCCTTGCCTATGGTGCCTTTGCCGCGCCATTCTTTTAATTTGAATTTTGCGAGTGTCTTAGTGATTAATTTCGAGATAGCCAGAAAGCGGATGGTTGAATCCCAGCTTCTTGCCCGCGGGATCAAGGACCAGCGAGTCATTGATGCCATGCTCAAGGTCCCGCGCCACCTGTTCGTACAGGAGGCCATGGCTGCCAATGCCTACAGCGATACCCCCCTGCCGATCGGAGAGAAACAGACCATTTCCCAGCCTTTCATGGTTGCCCTGATGACCGAACTGCTGGAGCTTTCCGGTAGAGAGCGGGTCTTGGAAATCGGCACCGGTTCCGGCTACCAGGCCGCCATCCTGGCAACACTGGTAGATCGAGTCTATACGGTAGAGCGGTTCAGACCGCTTGCCTTGCAGGCCAGGCGGGTGCTGGACAGCCTGCACCTGTTGAATGTGAACCTCAAGATCGGTGACGGCAGCGAAGGGTGGCCGGAGGAAGCGCCGTTTGATGCGATAATCGTCACTGCCGGGGCCCCTGAAGTCCCGGCCCAGCTGCTTCAGCAACTGGCTGTTGGCGGCAGGCTGGTGATTCCGGTCGGAACCCAGTTTGAACAAGTGCTAAAGCGGGTGACCAGAACTGCCGATGGGTTTCAGAGTGAGCAATCTGTCGGTTGCAGATTTGTAAAGCTTGTGGGAAGGGCAGGTTGGGGTATTGATGACTAAAGATCTGCATGACACGGGCTTTATCGGAGGTAGGGACATGGACAGAGATGACATGATCAAAGATATAGACGACGAGACAACCGGTACTCCGGACATATTTCTGGAACCTGAGCCGGACTCGCTGGAATTCGAGGCAGAGGAAGCTGAAGAGGCCGAAGAAGCTGAGGAGGAGATAAAAGTCCCCGAGGTTGAGCATTTTGACGATGCCATCAAGCTTTACTTGCGCGAAATTCAGAAGACCAAGCTGTTGACTGCTGACGAAGAGAAGGAGTTGGCAGCACGTATTGCCAAGGGTGACAAGGCGGCCCGCGACCGGATGATTGAATCGAATCTCCGGCTGGTCGTCAAAATCGCCAAGCGTTACATCAACCGGGGACTGCCGTTTCTCGATCTCATTGAAGAGGGAAACATGGGTCTGATCAAGGCGGTCGAGCGGTTTAAGCTCTCCAAGGAGTGCCGGTTTTCCACCTATGCCACTTGGTGGATCAGGCAGTCGATCGAGCGGGCGCTGGTGAACCAGTCGCGCACCATCAGGCTTCCGGTACACGTCTCCGACGACATCAACAAGATGCTCAGGATTACCCGGGAGCTGATGCAGAAGATGAACCGCGAACCGTCAGTCAAAGAGGTCGCCACGGTGATGGAAGTCAATTCCGCCTATGTCCGGCGGCTGATGGTCCTGCTCAAGAAGACCTACTCGATCGAGCGTCCCATGGGGGAGAATAGTGATTACTTCCTGATCGACACCATCGAAGACACTTCCACCATCTCTCCTTCGGCCCTGCTTGAGGACAAGAACAAGCACGCCCTGGTGCTGGAATGGTTCGAAACCCTTTCCGAAAATGAAAAGAGCATCCTGGCCAAGCGGTTCGGCCTTGACGACAAAGAGCCGGAGACGCTGGACACCATCGGCAGGAGTGTCGGTGTCACCAGGGAGCGGATCAGGCAGATTGAGGCAAAATCGCTGGAAAAGCTACGTAAGATGGCAGAAGCCACTGAATATAAAGCGTAATTCCTAAAGGAGCCGATCAAATGGATGAATTGAAGAGCATCATCAGGGACATTCCTGACTTCCCGAAAAAAGGGATCATCTTCAAGGATATAACGACACTGCTGGCCGACGCCAAGTCGTACCAGCGGATGATAGATCTTATTTCGCACCGCTACGTCGGGCAGCATATCGACAAGGTAGTTGGTGTGGAAGCGCGCGGTTTCATCATTGGCTCGGCCCTGGCCTACAAACTGGGCGCCGGGGTGGTGCTGGTCCGCAAGCCGGGCAAGCTCCCTTCAGAGACCTTCAGCAAGACTTACGACCTTGAGTATGGTACCGATACCCTGGAAATACATACCGATGCGATCAAGCCGGGAGAGAAGATCCTCATTGCCGACGACCTGCTGGCCACCGGCGGCACTACCGCTGCCGTAGTGGATATGGTGCAGAAAATGGGTGGCGAAATCGTGGAGTGCTGTTTCATGGTTGAGCTTGAGTTTCTTGACGGCAAGAAACGGCTGCCGGAAGGAAAAGTGTTCTCTTTGCTCCAGTTCTAAGGCACGACCGATTAAGTACAAGGATCTTGCATTTAACGGTTCTGTACGGTATAAACAAATTTCTTGTCCCCGTAGCTCAGCAGGATAGAGCACTTCCCTCCTAAGGAAGGGGCCGGACGTTCGAATCGTCTCGGGGACGCCATAAATCAAAATGGCCGATTTCATCAAGAAATCGGCCATTTTCTTTCAGGAGGTCTAGAATTATATGAGGCTGATTCGTTGCTTTTTAAGTTTGCTGGCAATACTTCTGGTGACCGCAACCATCTGCGAGGCTGCCGCTAACGGTGCACCTCCCTCGACGATCAATCTTAAAATTGAGACTTCAGCAGCTGATCTTGGGAACATTTTGAACCAGTCGATCAAAAAGGAGCTATATAAAGGCCAGGGGAGTTTAGGGACTTCCGTGGAAATCTTACGTGCCGGGGCGGTAGGAGTAACTGCTGCAAATGATCTAATTTACCTGTCAATCCCAGTTCAGCTGACATTCGGTTATGGCATGTTTACTACGGGGCCACTCAAGACTGACCTGCGGTTCAAGGTAAAAGTTAATGTTTCCCCTGACTGGCGTCTGGTAACGGAGCTTTACTACACCGGGCTTTCAGATGGGCTTGCTGACAATGTTCGACTGGGGGTGGTTACGTTGAAGCCGAAAAGTCTCGTCGAAGGCGTTACGCAGCCGGTGCAAAAACTGCTGGCTCCGGTCATCGATAGTAAAATTAATGATGCTGTGAAGCTCCGGGATAAAATTGCCCCATTGTGGCGCAATGCCTTTAACCCGGTCCTGGTCGATAAAAACTTCAATGCCTGGTTGAAATTGGCCCCGGAAAAGATAGTCATGAGTCCATTGTCGGCAAGCAATAATCGGCTCCGCTTATCAATAGGGCTCATTACAGCTGCAGAAATAGTTATTGGGCCGAAACCGGTTGCCCCGCCGGTCAGACCGCTGCCGCAACTGCAGCAACTCGCAACCTTCGATAACCAGTTCCATATTCAGCTAGCAACCAATATTTACTTTGCGGACCTGATAACTGCGCTGAATCCGATTCTGATTAACAAAACCTTCGGCGATGACAAGAAAATAACCGTTCGCAGCTTCAGTTTGAAAAGCGATGAAGGTAGACTTGTTATCGATTTAGCTGCCACCGGAGACTTTGACGGCGAGCTGACGCTCATTGCCAAACCGGTCTACGACTCGCAACGCAATTCTCTTACCTTTGACGATATTGATTTTGATACCAGGAATGCCGGTGTACTGGTTGGTGTCGGCAGTTGGTTGTTCAACAGCACTATCCGCAATGCCATTAAAGAAAAGCTCAATACGACAATCATTGACCAGCTCGAAACTGCCCGCGCTAAAGCGTCGGCAGCTTTAGCCAGAATCAAGCTTGCCGAGCATGTGGACCTCTCCGGCACTGTGAAATCCCTGAAGCTTGGTGAGGCTCTTGTTGCTACTGATCGCTTGTCGCTTCAAGTTTACGTCCTGGGTGAAGCTGGCATCAGCTTAAAGTGACTGCTTCAATGCCCATGGGCAGCGACACTTTTGCTAAGCAAATGTTTTTTGCGAGAGCATTATGGAGCCCAAAGTATCTGCGGCAAAGATTGCTGGCGGGGGGTGAATTGGGGAGCCGGTTGCATATAAAGATTTTTACAACATAATGTAATACAACTTCAACTGATCAGCCCCTTTTATTTCATGAAGGAAACTCATGATTCCAGGCAGTAACACCGAAGACCGAGAGAATTCACCGGCGACAGTACTTGTCGTCGATGATGAGCCGGTTTCGTTGCATTTAATCGAACGCATTCTTAAGAAAATCGGGTTCATGGTATTCCCTGCAACCGGTGCCCAGCAAGCGCTTGAGTTTCTGGGGCAGAGGAAATTCGACCTTGTTATATCAGATCTATACATGCCGCAGATGGATGGGATTAAACTGCTGGAAGAGATGCGCCGGCACGAACTGAATACCCCGTTCATTATCGTTACTGCCAGCGGCAGCATTGGCAGTGCAGTGGATGCCATGCGCAAAGGCGCCTGCGACTATCTTGAAAAACCATACAATCCTGAGACCCTTAAATTTACCGTCAATCGGGCCATCGAGCATCACCGGGCCTTATCGGAAAATCGTCAGATCAAGGAATACCTGAAAGAGAATTTTACCCCTCTGAATATCGTTACTGTTTGCCCTGCCATGAAAGCGACGCTTGAGATTGCGGCAAAAGTGGCGGCATCGCACCAGACCACCGTGGCCATTTATGGCGAGAGCGGCACTGGCAAAGAGGTGCTTGCCAAGGCCATTCATTTTGCCAGCACCGGGGTGCCATCTGGCTTTGTGGCGGTCAATTGTGCGGCGATCCCTGAATCACTGCTGGAAAGTGAACTGTTCGGCCATGTTCGCGGCGCATTTACCGGTGCTGACAAGGATCGTGAGGGGAAATTTTCCCTTGCTTGCGGTGGAACGCTTTTTCTTGACGAGATCGGCGACATGCCTCTGCTGCTTCAGACCAAGCTGCTACGGGTCTTGGAAGAAAGGACTTTTGAGAAAGTGGGCTCAAACCGCTCGCTGCCGGCAGATTTCCGGGTAATAGTCGCCACTCACCGAGATCTTGCCGAGATGGTCCGAAAAGGGACCTTTCGCGAAGACCTGTACCATAGGATCAATGTTGTACCCCTCCTAGTTCCGCCTTTGCGGGAGCGTCTTGCCGATATCCCCCAGCTTACCGACCATTTTCTTGATCAGTTCCGCCGGCACCACGGGAAGTCATTGCCAGGCATATCCAGGAAAGCCATCGAGCAGTTGACCTCGTATCACTGGCCCGGTAATATCCGAGAACTGCGTAATATTCTTGAATATGCCGCAATTCTCGTGTCTGACGAGCTTATCCGTCCGGAACATCTCAGAATAAATGCAATAGAGAACAACCCTTCAGACACACCGTTGCCTGGAGTCAACTTCAATATCACTCTTCCGGAAGAGGGGGTCTCCCTGGAGGCCATAACCGGTCAGGTGCTTCAAATGGCACTCCAGCGTTGCGGCGGCAACAAATCACAAGCCGCAGCCCTGCTCAAGGTTGACCGCAAGCGCTTCTATCGATAATCCCACTGTACCATCCAGCCACACTCTGTTCCATTTTGCCCCACTGTCTTAACGCCCCTCTATGGTAACACCTCGATATTATTGCATTATTATCTTTGGCACCCTTCCTGTAATTTAATCAGTATCAGTAGTTGATCTTAAAGCGGACTGTTCCAAAAAGTCACATAATACGCGAGGTACACCATGTCTCAGGAAGCAGTTGAACGGTTCTTGGGTAGGATCATCACGGATGAACGGTTTCGAGAGCGTGCCAAGGCCGGCATCGAACAATCTTGCATCAGCGAAGGATACCTGCTTTCGGCACCGGAATTCGAGCATCTTGAAAAACTGGATTTTAGGCTGTTCAGCTATGTCGGCGCCACTCTTGATGATGCAATAAGGCGTAACTAGAACGTTAATGCGGGATTGCCGTTAGAAATCGATAAATTCATTAACGAGGAGTGCCATATGTCAATTTCACCAAGCCTTGAACAAACAGTAAACCTCAGCGAAGAACTGCTCACCAACCAGCTTAAGCACGATGTGAAAGAGATTTTCAGCACCATGGTAGGGCTTGACAATCTCTTGCATCTGCCGATTAAAGTGGATCCGGTCTCGGATTTCAAGGACTGTATCAGCGGCATGGTTGGAATGGCCGGTACCTATAATGGACTGGCCAGCATCCATATGCCTACGGAACTGGCAATGAGGGCCACGAGCAGCATGCTTGGTACTGCTATTACTGAGCTTAATGACGATGTAAACGATGCTATCGGCGAGATGGCAAATATGATAGCCGGGTCGTTCAAGCTTCGTTTGTCTAAAAGCGGCCTCGATATTCAGCTGTCAACACCTTCAGTGATCTTCGGTAAGGAATATTTTATTGCATTGGGTAATAATCCGAAGCAGCTTGCTGTGCGTTTTGCTACAGATGACGACTGGTTCATGGTTGTCATCGCGTTCAATGAGAATTAGCACAAAATGGTTGAATAACCCCAAAACTCTACTGAGTATAAAAGGGGTGTTTCCAGTGAGCAAGGTAAAGCAGTTCTTTCAGTTTTACCTTTCCTTGCGAGTTGCAGGTTGGGAAATAAGCGCTTCGCGTTTCGGAAGAATCATTTGGGTAATGGCTATGCGCCGGCAGTTTACGGCGGAGTAGCGGCAATTTTTGCTTTGACTCTCTGTTCTGCGTAGCTCATCAAATATAGTTTGAACCTGGTCATCGCTTCTTTTTCTTCTTGTGTTGTTTTTTGCCCTGATTGCCGTGGGCATGCTGGTCTTGGTTTTGTTTGTCGCCCTTGTACATCATAAGAGGAATGAGGATGAATGCTAAAATCGCAAGAATGGCAGCCAGAATAATAAGCGGTGTTGACATGATCCCTCCTGAAATGGAATGAGCCATTGGTGCAGTTTACCACTTGATTCACTGTTTGGAAATTCTTGTGCTCTTGAGCCGTCATTCATTCTCTATCTCCCACAGAGTAAATACCAAGACGTTACCTATTCAATTTGTCTGCTGAACAGGCTGTTACCGTGAGCCGGACGCAGTCGCTTGCCATTTGCAAAACATGATGTACAAGAATAGTTAGAGAATTCATATATGTTTTCACGGATTGTTCTGTTCAGCCTGCACAGATTAAGGAGGGAGATCATGAAAAGAATTTCCGGCTTGTTTGCTGCGGCATGCTTGGTAACGGTTTGCTGGAGTGGGGTGGCGCTTGCTTGGGGGTCTGCAACTCACGCCTACCTAGACGACCGAATCGGTCGCTCCGGGATGGTTTTTAACAGTCAGGAACTCTACGGCAGCATGGCTGCGGATGTCTTCAACTTTTCCTTTGCTCACCCCTCGTATATGGCCTACCTCTATCAGAAGACCCACACTGACTTCATGGGCATCTGGGAAAAGGCCAGGACTCCGTATGCAAAAGCACTTGGCTATGGGTTTGTCAGCCATAATGGGGTATGGGGGGCAGACCTCACAGCGCACACCGATGGCCTTACCTCTGGCCAAGGGCTGGGATACGTGGTTGACAAGGCTCATTTGCTGAAGGGGGTTCTGATCCAGGTGCCGGAACTTGCCGCCTTGAATCTTCCTGATCCGGTTCTGCTCGAGATGTCCCATTCCATGGTGGAATATGGGATCGATATCCTTGTCAAGAAACTGGAACCGCAGATCGGCAAAAAGGTGGCAGCCGCAGCTATTTTCAGAAGCCCGGAGTTCGCCATGCTTTTAAACAGTGAATATGCCGGCGAACTGGCAACAACATTCGGGATCAGCAAAAAAGAAGCAACAGATTTCATTATAGGAACGGAATCCGATTTCAGGCATCTGACCCTTCAGTACGGCATTGCCCTTAGTAACAATGAGGAGGCAGCAGTACAGATTTTAGCCGAACAGTTGTCTTCATTTGCAGCTGCTTTCCTTCGGGCGTACGGTGTTACTCTCCCTGATGGCGTTAATCTGACCCCGCTTGCGGCGTTCGGCATCCAGCAGGCAATGGCGCTTTGTGCCGCCGACTTTGCCGCAGAACTGGCTGCAACGAGAAATTTCACGCGAAAACAGCTTGTGCTGCACGGAGTAAAGGACTGACATCCAGTTGGCCATTGTTAGTGGATAGCATTTGCAGGTTTGCAGCAATGATGACGACTTAGAAGTCTATTGCCGGGAAGCACCAAAGGTAAAGGCCATCACTCCATTGAGTGGTGGCCTTTACCTTTTATAATAGCGGGTCAGCTGGAGCGCCTAACTGAACCGCATCAAATCACTTTCAGCGGGCGTTCAGGGGCAGCTGAATTCTCAAGGTACGGTTGAGAATTCCCAGGTGTAGGTTGCTATCTGATTCCCGGACAGGTCTTTTGGCGCGATTCGCGATCTGTAGGTTCCACCAGGTCTAAGGTCCTGAGTGGGGATAATCCGAATTTCCGTGGTAAGGTCAGGGTTGTAGGTGATCACCGTTTTGGTAGGGATACCGTCCACCAGCCCGAGCAGGATCGGGTAGATCGGTTTGTCGAACAGAATGACAATACTGGCATTTAATGGTACGTTCTGCGCATCATCGGCGGGATTGGTCGATATGATTCGAGGTGCCACCGTATCCGGGGCTGCGCTGCTTCTGGTAGTGAAGCTCCAGGAGTAACCAGCTGTCATGCCGTTTCCGGCGAGATCTTTTACGCCAGTCGTCAAGGTGGCTGTGTAGCTGGTATTAGCAGTCAGGCTTGATCCCGGAGTAAATATGGCTGTCGTGCCTACAAGGGTGACGTTTCCTGTGATGGCATTGCCATTGCCGCTGATGGTAAAAGTGGCAGCGGTGAGCGTTGCCGGGTCTACCGCCTCGCTTAAAACTGCTGCAATCTGAGAGTTTACCGGCACGTCATTGCCCTGGGGACTATGGGAAATAACCATCGGGGCTGTAGTGTCGGCTGCGGATTCGGTAGTAAAGGCCCATGAATAACTGGTGCCCATGGCATTGCCTGCCTGGTCGGTTACTTCGTGGTCCACAGCCACCGTATAAACGGTATTGGGATTCATGGCTGCAGCCGGTTTAAATTGGGCAATCCGGTTATCCGCGTCATAGACCACGGCTGCGGAAACTTTGCTGCCATCCGGTGCCGAAACGGTAAAGGTATTACTATTGATGGTCGCAGGATTCATCGCTTCGCTGAAACTGACGGTAATGGTACTATTTGTACCCACGCTGGTATCGCGATTGGCAGGAGCGGCATATGTTATTGCCGGCTTAGTCGTGTCAACTCCGACATTCTGACTGGGGGAACCTCCCCCCCCTCCACCGCAACCTGACACAAGCAGGAGCATCCAGAGACAGCATATTTTTCTCATATTCAGCCTCCTTGTGAAATTATTTAATTAATTATTTCTATTTAAAGAAATTATATTAAATTGTATCGCTGCAGTTTTGTAATGCAACCCGGTTTATTGTGAAGGTCTAATTATCGATTGATTGCCGGGAAAACCCCGTAAAAGCGTGATGAGCACAGTTTATGGGGGGCAGACCCGAGCTGTTTAGGAATGGTAATTTGCTCCGGATGTGAGATACTAGCTTGAAAAGGACTCCGGCCTTGCCAAGAGTCCCGTATTCAATTTTATTGCGGTTCCAGTAAGGACATTTGATGAAGGGGAGCACAATGATCGGAAAAATGCAGCGGTCGGCCATGCCGGTATTTCTGCTGCTACTATCGCTTCTGACGCCGGCCTGCTACAGCAAGAGCGCAAATTTCAACCTCACCATTGCCCACCTGAATGATACCCATTCGCACCTCGAACCGGCTGCGGTCAACCTGACCCTAGGCGGTGAGAAAACTACGGCACAGCTGGGTGGGTTCGCCCGGCTCAAGACAGCTCTTGACCAGATGCGGCTCGAAGAGCCCGATCTCCTGCTGCTGCATGCTGGTGATGCGGTGCAGGGAACCCTTTACTTTACCCGTTTCAACGGCACGGTGGAGTACGATTTTCTTAACCTGCTGGGAGTGGATGCCATGACATTCGGCAACCATGAATTCGATCGCGGCGTTGCCGCAATTCCGGGTTGGATACAGCGCAGCCGGTTTCCCTGGCTTTCGGCCAATATCGATTTTTCGCTGGAGCCGGGCATTGCACCGCTGGTAAAGCCGTATCTGCTCAAGAAGATCAACGGGGAACAGGTGGCGATCATTGGGGTCACCACAGAGACGACGCCGCAAACCACCATCAATCCGGGCAAGGCAGTTTTTAAGGATGCCGTATCGAGTACCCGCCGGCAGGTGGCGTCACTGACTGCCCAAGGGATCAACAAGATTGTGCTGCTCTCGCATTTGGGGTACCGGCAGGACATGGCGCTCGCTGCCCAGGTCTCAGGGGTGGATGTCATAGTCGGCGGGCACAGCCACACTCTGCTAGGTGATGCGCCTCGACTCTCCTCCATCGGATTGGCCTCTGACGGTCTGTATCCTACGGAGGTGCTGGCGCCGGACGGCAAGCGGGTGCTGGTACCGCAGGCATGGCAGTGGGGCGATCTGCTTGGCAAGCTGAAGATTGCCTTTACCCCGGACGGCGAGGTGAGCAGCTGGACCGGCGGTGCGGTGATCCCGGTAGGAGACACCTTTACCCGCGACGGGGTGCTGGTTGTACCTGGAACGCAGCCGTACCACGATATTGTCGATTCTCTCAAAAAGAGCACTACGGCTCGAATCGTTGCCGAAAATTCTGCGGTAGCAGCGGCGCTGCTCCCCTATACCGCACAGCTGGAGCGGTTTCGCCAGGAGGTTGTGGCCAGTGCAGCCAATGACATCACTATCGGGCTGAACAGCGGTCCGGGGCCACTGGCGTCAGACTCCATGCTGGCTGCAGTGCCCCGAGCGCAGGTGGCGCTGCTTAATTACGGAGGGGTGCGCAAAGGTCTTGCTGCTGGAAACATAACGGTCGGGGATGTGCTGGAGGTGATGCCGTTTGCCAATACCCTGGTGCTGGTTGATCTGACCGGAGCCGAGCTAAAGCAGGCGCTGGAAGAGGACATTGATTTCCTGATTGCCAAGTTCGGCCTCAGCGCCAATGCCATGCCATACCTTGGTGGGGCTATCATGACCGTGCAGCCGACTGCCGATAACGGTTCACGCATTACCGCTCTTGCCATCAAAGACAGTGACGGCAGCTATCAGCCACTGGATCCCGGAAAGGTTTACCGAACCGTAACAAATGCCTTTATCGCCAACGGCGGCGATGGCTTCACTGCGATCAAAAACGCTGCCGGTTTTCGCAGTGATACCGGGGTCATCGACAGCGATGCCTTCAGGGATTACCTGAAGATCCGCGCCACAGTCCGCAACCCTACCGAACAGAGGATTACCATCCTGCCGACTGCCGCGCTCCTGCCAGTAGCTGCTTTGGGCGCTGCAGACGGTTATGGCCGGGACCTTTTGCCGCAGTTCGCTTCAATGGGGCACTGACCGGAACCAAGAGGCCGGCACTCCTGGCGGTAGTCTCTTTCATTACTTCAATTTCAGTTCTTCCAGCAGCCTGGCCTTTTCTCTGGCATACTGCTCTTCCGTTATCTCGCCGCGTTTGACCCTATTGCTCAGAACACGCAGTTCCCTGTCGGTTGTTGTCGCCTGATCAGCAGGTTTTTTAGCAGCTGCCCCGATACCGCCACGCTCCCTGAGGCGGCTGGCCTCGGCCTTGATATCAATCAGGTTCATCTTTAGTTCGGCGTTGCCGTACCAGTGGGTATAGGCCGGATTCTGGTGGTAGGCCCCTTTGATGGTCCGGGCATAGTCGTATTTCTTCATCTTGAAAAAAAGCCGCTCGATATGGGAGGTGTCCTCATAGAGCATCTGAGCATCGGTAACCAGTTTCTTGCCGCTCAGTGGGTGGTCCGGCCGCTGGTCCGGCATGGGGTCGAGAAGCGAGCGGTCCGACAGGTCCCAGATGATCTTTTCCGCTTCTTTAAGGATGGCGAGGCTCTGGGTCCGGACAGCGTCCCCCCGTGCCAGTTCTTTGCGGCCGAACTCCGGGCTATGGCACTGGTTGCAGATCTGCAGCATCTCCTTGCGGGCTGGTTCTGCTTTCTGGCTAGGGTAGGGCACTCCGCCGGAACTCATGGTGATGCCTATGGACACGTTATGCGTCCCTTGTGCCATATGACAGCTCTGGCAGGTCGGACCGGTGGCGATGCCGGCCGTGGTGTACAGGGTGCCGTGCAGGGAGGTCTGCCACATCTCCCATTGGGGGTGATCCGGTCCCATGTGGCACTTTGCGCATGAGTTCGGATCGCGGACTATGGCCAGGCTCGTGTTGTGATTGGTATGGCAGGAGGCACACGAACTCTCGACGCTGTGACAGTAATTGCAGCCGATCTCTCCTATTTCGCTGCTCTGCCTGAGGAACCGGGCGCATTGGACCCCGCCCTGCGGCACACTGCCGCCATCTTCGTGGCAGAATCGGCACTCGCCCTGGTTTCGGGCTGGCAGGTTGCGGGTGCACCCCCAACCGGAGTGAAGCGCCATGCCGTGACGGCTGGCATTGTGCTCGGTCAAAGCCTTTTTATGACAGGCCCCGCACACTTTCATATCTACCTTGGCTTCTCCCTTGATGATCTTGGCGTGGTCGCTGCCGTGACATTTCTCGCAACCAATTCCAGCCTTGAAATGGGCGCTGGCCTCCCATTGCCTGACAGCTGCCGGGGTCTTTTCCAGGTGGCACGGGATGCAATCTTCGGCCAATACAGGGCATATCATGATGAGAACGGCGAGCAGCTGAACAGTTACCTGAATGATCGAATGCTTCATGGGGCGAGTATCCTTTGTTTCGCGGTTTGGTATTCCTTGTCGGATATAAGTTTTTCACTGCGCCATTTTTTGAGAGCCAGCAGGCGCTCCCTTTGTGCTGGCGAGGGTTGAGGTCTGGCCGACTCCGTGAGTCCTGACAGCAAGGAGAGCGAGTCCCCGCACCTGAGCAGGAGCCTGGTTCCTGTTAGTGAAAATGCGCCGGCGCAGTCAGCAGGGAAAGCCGCAAGCTGCTGCATCTCGAGGAACAGCTTGCCATCGACGAAAAGATAGCGGTCTCCCGGGGAAAGAGCAATGGTGCGGCCCGGGGCAGCAAGGAGATCCTGTTCTCTCCCGGTCCAAGGGCTCAGACGTCTGACCATGCCGGCGCCATCCCCGTAGAGAATCTGCTCGGCATCCGAAGAAAAGGCCGCGCCGGCAGAGCCAAGTTTCACCCCGGAAGCTTCCTGTTCGGCCCCGCTCTCAAGATTACGGACGATAATCTTCAGATAGGATGGAAAATTCGGCGGATCAACCAGCCTGGTATAGGCGATCTCGTCCCGCAAGGGGGAGAGGGCAAAAGAGAAGGTGTCAAAGTAGCTTTTATCCGAGGCCTTTGCCCTGGACGGCATAATGGTGACGTCGCTGAGGATTGTTGCCGTCGGAACTGTACCCAGGCGCCAGCGGTAGAGCTGCGTCCGCAGGCTCACTCCGAATTTGAACCGCTCCAGTACCTGGGACGGAGCGAGCAGTTCCCGGTCGAAACGCCATGCTAACTGGGAAACATGCCCCGGAACAACTGCTTCCTCGACAACTGCGCCCTGCCTGTCAAAGACGCGCACCAGGCTATCTTTGCCTTGGGTTGAAACCGCTGCCAGCAGGGCTCCATCGGGTGTCCAGGCAATGGCTGAGGGTGTGGCGTCGAGCTGCACCATGTCGCCGGTTGCAAGATTCATCATCCGCAATTCCCCACGTACAAAGGCGATGATGTCAGCATCCGGATGCCAGGCAAATGGCGCTTCCGGGTCGCTGCGGCCGATAACGGCAAGGGCAAGGCCTTGTGGCAAGGGGGTGTGTGGGGGGAGAGTGGCGGCGCATCCCGCCAGCAACAGGGAGACCAGCATGATGCTGAAGAGGGTGCTTGCAAGGTAGGGAATACGGGTATGTGACAAAAGTCTGCCTCCTGTTTGAATTGATACCTTAGCTGATTTGTCTGCGGATGGAAACCCATTGCTGGCGCTAGTGGCAATGAGCCGGTCCTTGGCGCCTGTTCACTTAGTGGCGATCAGCATACGCTATTGTGAATTCAGGTGCTTGACCCAGGTCAATTGATTGCCGGTACATTTCTTCTGTTTGTTGATGCACATCAAAGATCTCGGTCGATAGTTGCGCTAAGCTGACCTCAACATGTGGCAAGGAGGAAGCAAATGGAACTGAACAACGGGCTTGGCGACAAAGCGATTCAAGATGTCATGCAGAGCGACCCGAAAATCGGGGAGATTCTTGCCCGCTTCGACATCGGTTGCACTACCTGTAAAGTCGGCATCTGTCTGGTGAAGGATGTGGTTGCTATTCATGGCTTAGCCAAAGAAGACGAAACAGCCATCGAGACGGAAATTAACGAATACCTGGCAAGGAAAGGGGAGTAAATCATGGGAAATTTGGGATGTGGCTGCCCAGGCAGCATGGCAAGGGTAATAGAGCGGCCGGAAAATGAAACTGTGACCAATACCAAAGCAGTATCTGAGCTCAGGCAGTGGCCGGTACAACTGCAGTTGGTGCCGCCGACGGCACCGTACTTCAATAACGCCGATATCCTGGTCTGCGCCGACTGCGTGGCTTTTGCCATGGGGAGCATGCACCAGGAGCTGCTGAAAGGCAAGGCACTGGCGATCGCCTGCCCGAAGTTGGATGAAACCGGTACTTATGTGGAAAAACTGGCTACAATCTTTGCTGCCAACGAAACCCCGAGCGTCACTGTGGCAATCATGGAGGTCCCTTGCTGCCGCGGTCTCGATGTCATGGTCAAGGAAGCCATACGGAAAAGCGGCAGGGACATTCCGTTGGAGACAGTAATTATCGGCATCGATGGCACCAGGAGAAACTGATGAAGACAGACATTACCCAAGCTCTGGTAAATGAGCATAGGCATATTCTGCAGGTAATCACTCTGTTGGAGCAGACTGCCCCGACGACGGTAGCTGGTTTGAATGTCGATTGGCAGTTTTATCTGGACTGCATCGACTTTATCCGTAGCTATGCAGACCGGTTCCATCATGCCAAAGAAGAGGATGTGCTGTTTGCCGCCCTGGTCAAGAATGGCATGCCTCGTGACAACAGTCCGGTGGCAGCTATGCTGATGGAGCATGACCAAGGGCGCAGTTATATCCGTGAGATGGAAACGGCTGTTCTTGAGGCCAAAGACGGTATCCCTGGGCGTGAGGCGGTCATTGCCGAAAAGGCCCTGGCTTATGCGGCACTGTTGCGGGATCATATTGCCAAGGAGGATGATATCCTCTATCCATTGGCGGAACTGGTGATCCCGGAAACCATGCGGGAAGAAATCGTGCAGGGCTATCAGCGAGCCGAGGCCTTGAGTGACGCGATTGTCGGTCAGCGCTACTGGAAACTGATTGAATCCTGTGAGCTGGAATAGTCAGGGGTAGCGGTTAATCACCTTGCCCCCTTCGGGCTAGCCGCCTGAGGGGGGCCCTTCTTTGCTCAGCACTCCTCGTTACCCTAACCTTCTATAGAGTACATTATTAACTCTTACTGAGAGTTGTTTTCTACGCGAAATCTCAATTTTATCTCCTGATATTCCTCTAACAGTGTCCACTGTTGCCTATATATTGGTCAGTCAAGTGCCTAATTTAACAGCAAGTGTATTGCTGGGTTAAATGTCTGCTTATCTTTTGGCTTAGTCTGTGCTTATTTTTGCTGCAATTATCGTCGGGTAGCCTTAACAAGTGGCGTTTTCTGCATCTAAATGTGATTCCTGTATCCGATGCTATTTAATGCACCTGTGAGATCGGCGAAGATCCCCTTGTAAGGAGAACACCATGAAAAACTGTCTCAGATTAATGCTGCTCATTGGGATGTTGCTACTCGCCTTGTGCAGTGGTGTTTATGCCGGCGAAGCGCCGGTTGCAAGCCTTGAGGCCTTGACCGATGTGCAGAAGTACAACCGAGCCATTCATATCATGGCTATGCTGCTGGTGGGCTTCGGTTTCCTCATGGTTTTTGTGCGAAAATACGGCCGGTCTGCCCTGACTGCCACATATCTGCTGGTAAGCGTCTCCATCCCTCTGTATTTCGTCAAAGAAAGCCTCTTCGCCCCGGCGGCTCCCGCAACAATTATTGATACTCTTATCCTGGCTGAATTTGCTGCAGCCAGTCTACTCATTTGTGCCGGGGCTGTGCTCGGGCGCATGAAGATGCAGCAGTATCTGTTTCTGGGTATTCTCTTCGTTCCTTGCTATGCCTTGAATGAGTGGCTTGTTCTTAATGGCGGTTTGGGCTTGATCTCTGGAAAGGTGGTGGACACCGGCGGTTCCATTGTCATCCATGCCTTTGGTGCCATCTTCGGCCTGGCAGTGGCAGCCTCCATGACTACGCGGCAGGAGTATGAAACCGCTATCGAAAGCGATGAGAACAGTGACAAGTATTCTCTCTTGGGGAGCATGGTGCTGTGGGTCTTCTGGCCGAGCTTTTGCGCGGCACTGGTAGCCCCTGCCGACGTCCCGAAAACCGGGGTCAATGTTATCCTGGCGCTCTGCGGCTCGACTCTTGCCACCTATTTCGCCTCAGTCAAACTGAGAGGGAAGATATCGGCGGCGGACATTGCCAATGCCACACTGGCCGGTGGCGTGGCTATCGGTTCCACATGCGACCTTGCTGTTCCTGGCTCTGCCTTCATGATAGGCATCCTGGCCGGAGTAGTTTCGACTTTCGGCTTCGCTGTTATCCAGGGTAAGCTCACCGATTGGTCAAAGAAGGTCGATACCTGTGGTGTCCTTTATCTCCACGGCTTGCCTGGCCTCCTCGGTGGAGTCGTTGCCCTGTTCGTGGCATCGGGAATCAATGTTGGCGCTCAGTTGACCGGTATCATGGTGACCGTTGTAACTGCTGCCGTTACCGGCTTAGTCAGCGGCAAGGTGCTTGCTGTAATGGGTAGAAGGGTAGCCCCCTATGTTGATGCTGAAGAGTTTGACGGAGAAGAGGGCGAGGAAGATGTTGTAATGGCTATTGCCGCAGAGGAACCAATTGCCTGACAGAGCGGCTACGTTCCGTAGCATTCCCAAAGCCTTTCCGGTAAGGTCGTCGTAAACCTAAAATCGTATTCAATATTCCTTCGGGTTCTCTATAATGCCTCCTATTTGAATAAGGAAATGTCTGAGAGAGCCCTGGAATATCTTGCTGTTGAGGAGTTCCCGTTCGGAATTGCTTCAGGCATCCCAGTCGGCGTAACTGTTGCCGGCAAGTTTGGCGAGAAAGAGTCGGGTCCGAACCTGCAGGTAAAATCTCTTCATGATTACGGCATTGTTTATCATGCAAAGCAGCCGTATCTCATCTGCATCATGACCGAAGGCGATAATTTTTATAATCTCGCGCCGATAATTCATGAAATCTCCAGAACTGTTTACGAAGAGGTAGAGAATCAGACCCGCAGTCAATGATGCAACGTAAAATGGAGATGAATAGAGAGGTTACGGCAAATGCTGTAACCTCTTTTTCGTTAATGATGCGCAGCTAAGTTGTATCCCGCCTATTACCTTTATCCACTCCGATGCGACCTCGTTTAACTTGCGAATATCAGTATAGATATATGAATATAAATAATAATTAATGGAGCTGCGATCTTTGAGTGGCACTCTAATTGAAGTTTTAAGGGTGTAACATATTAAAAAAACAAACAAAATTGTAATTTATGATTAATTTGCGATCTGGTCGGATCGGGCTGAGTGAGTCTTCCACCAGCTATGCCGTTGCTATTCAAAGAAGGAGCGAACATGGGCATGCCTGATAAAAGAATCCCTGTAAACTTCTCAACAAGCTTGGCAGTTTCCTTGAGTTTGTTGGCGATTCTGTTTTCTCCGGTCATATCACAAGCAATGGTCCAGTGTTATGACTGCCACGGCAACCGGAGCGATCATGACAACCGTCCGATTGATTCTCCGACTAACTCTCCGACCAGGGACGCCATTACTGGCGCTTTCCCCGGGAGTCACCGAACACACATGGCGGGCCCTTCTGGGGCAACTGCCTGTGCCAAATGCCACCCCGGCAGTGAATCATACGCATCAGGGCATAGAAATGGCGTCATAACCCTGGCCGGCAACATCAACAACTCGGCAATTGTCGCAACATATAACAATTTCAGTGGTTCCTTCCCACAGACCCCAAATCCCGAACTTCACAGCTGTACCAATGTCAATTGCCACTTTGAACAGATCACGCCTAAATGGGGAAGCACTCCGTACGTTCCTGTCAGCAACTGCAACAGTTGCCACGGTTTCCCTCCTGCAGACGGCAGCCACCCGGCTGCAACCGGTTCCGGCAAAAAACACCAGGCTTATTATGGGGCTTCAGGTTCCTGTTCGCGCTGTCACTTTGACCATCTTGCTTCCGAATCGCCATTTGCCCATGCCACCAGCGCCGGCAAGCGCGGTCTGGCAGTGGTGTTCGCAACGCCCCCCAATAACGGCGGCAACTATTCAGGCGATGTCAGTTATGCGACCTATCTGCACAAAACTGCTGAGCAACGCAACGGCAGCTGCACTAATCTCTATTGCCACAGCAACGGCAACGACGGTCCGCCGCTTGTCGTCCCGGTATGGGGCGGATCACTTCCCACCGATTGCTCCGGATGCCATTCCTTCGGAGGGGCGGCAACTTCGCTCAGCGGACGTCACGACAGACACACCGATGCGGAGCGATATCGTTTCACCTGTGAGCGATGCCACAAAGACAGTGTCGATGGCGCAAACACCATCATAAACACGGGGTTGCACGTAAACAGGGTCAAGGATGTGGCGTTCAGGGATGGTGGGGCTTACGGCAGCGATAAGAGCTGCAGCAACACCTACTGTCACAGCGACGGCCGTAATGGTGCTCCGGTAAAGCAGGTGAAATGGTCGGACAGCGCAACCCAGCAGTGCAATATCTGCCACAAGGGGACGGCAAGCGATAATACTGCCGAGAATTGTGCCGCCATACAGGGCGTATGGAGCTCGGGACGCGGCTACTGCACCCCTTCGCTGACCATGGCTTCCAACGGCCACGATCGCCTGGTCGGGCAACGCTGGATACGAAAGTATCCATGTTCCTATTGCCATAACGCCACGGTTGCCCAGTCCGGCACGATCACCTCCTTTACCCGCCACCTGAACGGCGACAAGGATATTGTATTCGACCCCAAATGGAATATTGTCGGCAGGCCTGATCCCACCTATAACCCGGTGACCAAGGTATGCAGCAATGTTTACTGTCACAGTGACGGCACTACCAACCCCGACGTGGTGCGCCCCTTTGCCTGGACCGAGCCCAAAACCAGTTGCAACTCATGTCACGGGCACCCACGTGAAGAAAAATGCTCTAATGCCGGCTGTCACGACGGCAGGGTGGATGCCATCGGCAAGGTCTGGCTGTTGCCGGCAATCTTCGGCAACAAGAGCAGCTACCGCTGGCCATTGGGACAGGAGTGGAAGGCGGCGTTGCCGATGTTCCCGAACTTGGGCGCCGGCAATGCCAGGGCAAACTCCCATCCCCGCCATACAGAAACCAACTTTACCTGCGATGAATGCCATGCGGCAACCATCATCAACGGCAGTTGCACTTCTTGCCATACCACCGGGATACCACCAGGAAGCATGACCGAAGTAGCTCACCTGAACGGCGCGGTGCATGTCAACAAAACCAAGGATGTTGTTTTCAAACAGGGTGGATCCTACAACTCGGTTTCCAAAGTCTGCAGCAATACCGCATGCCATGTCGGCGGCACTGATCCGGTCTGGGGCGGATCGGTAAATAACTCCGTCATCTGTCTCGGTTGCCATGGGACATCCAATGCCGACCAGGACAGCTACGTTACTTTCAACGGCACCCGCGCCCGGATCAACCTGACCCAATGGTATGCGACCGGCCACGGTCGATATTCCACTTCCGGCCGTTACCCGGTTTCCGGGAACCCGGCGGCAAACTTCCCCGGCAACCCCTGCTGGTATTGCCACGACAATACGGTCCTGCACAATGACGATTCAAACGTATTCCGGCTGCGGAAACATCCGCAATTTGCCAACCGCTTTGAAAAAGAGTGCGTTTACTGCCACATGAGCGGATTGGACAGTGAGTGTCTCAGCTGCCACAACAATAGTGAATCCCTGGCAAAACAGCTGGTAAATATCCCGGCAAACCCCAATGCCTCCTGGCCTGACGGCACTCCGGCCAATTGTCCCGATCATGCGACAATGGTCTCGGGGCAGGTCTCCTGCATCACTGCTCAGTGTCATTTTATCGATCCGGCCAATCCGACGCACGATATCAAGTTGCACAACTCTGGGGCCGGACTCTGGACCAAGGACCAGAAGGAGGATGTGCGTAATCAGTACGTCATGATGGGGGTCTGTCTCAAGTGCCATGATGACGACAGCAGCGGCGAATGTACCTCCTGCCATACTGCGCCGGCCAACAACCCGATGAAATACGCCATCGGCTTTGATCCCGGAACCGGCTTCATCAAACCGAAGAAGGCCCGCGCCTCCTCCGCCCACTTCGGATACAAGCATTACCGGGAATACAAGGCCAACGGCGCCTGGAAGGGTGGCAAATTCTGCTGGGACTGCCACGACCCGCATGGTGACAGCAATATCTATATGATTCACGACCAGGTGGCCACAGTTACCGACGGCAAGTCAGGTCTGCCGCTGGCAAGGGCACAGGTTTCATTCACCCGCAAACAGAGCGGCCTCGATTATGCCAGGACTGTTGCTCCGTACAACGGCATCTGCAACGTCTGCCATGCGCTGCAGGGGGCGAAGCTGAGCAAGCACTACGGCAGCGATTACGGTGACGGTCACAACTCGAGCCGGGTTTGCACCAACTGCCATCAGCACCGGTTCACCGATAGTCATGCGGAGAACAAGCCCTGCAACAGCTGCCACAATAACAAACCGGTGCCTCGCCATTCAGCCTTTGGCCAGCCACGGACCTGTACCACCTGTCACACCGGGACAGTTGGCAACCGCGTCGATGTCATGGGGCAGTTCAACGGCACCTCGCACCATGTCCAGGGGGTAGCGGTCTCCAGCAAGCAGTGCTATGCCTGTCATTGGGAGTCGACGCCGGAAGGGTTGATCGACGTCAAGCATCACGAAGGGTACAACTACAAGACCTATACCTCGGTGAAAAATGCCAAGGTCGACCTGGTAATCTGGGGTCCGGGCACCAGACCTACCAGCTACCGGCTCTATTCAACAGTCATCCAGTATACCCCGGCAGTTTTGGCGCTCGGCAACATCACCAGCGAACGTCAGGAGGTCGCCAAGATCACCAATCACTGCCTCAGTTGCCACAGTGACCAGAACAACAACACCCAGCCGTTTGGCGACTGCAAAACGCCTCGGCAGTACTCATGGGACAGGCAGAGCGTTGCCGCCAGGTATTCCCAGACCGGCACGACCAGTTGGGGCAAATACCAGACAAACGGCAAGGGGAGCGTGACCAAGGCGCTCTCGGCGCATGGCAACGCGGTTGCCAACCAGGGCGGTTTCGACCCGAACAACGGCACCGACCAGAGCTTCTCCAGCACCAGAAGCGGTGCCTATAACGTCACCTGCTACGACTGCCACAACTCGCACGGTTCCCGCGTGGTCGGGACTACATCCAGCTACGTGACTTTCAACGGCACCAAAAACGGGGCCAACCTGAAGGAGACCCAGGCAGGCAAGGGCGGCTACACCATGTCGTACAAGGCATCGGCCAACCTAGCGTCCGGGGCGGTAAATCCCTACAGCGCCGGGGCCGGCCAATGTTTCGACTGTCATCTGACAAAGACACGCGGCACCACCCCGTGGGGCTATCAATCCACGTTCGGCGCATCCCAGTCGATCAAGGGCTATATGGATTCCGACATGTTCGGCGCAACCACGTCGCCTTACATGGATCGCTATCCTTACAAGAGCAAACCGGTGGCCGGCGGGCATCTTAAGGCCACCAGCTATCTCAATCATTCCACTGCCGGGCAGAACAAGATCAACGGTCTCTGTACGCCATGCCATGACCCGCACGGTACCAGCCCAACGCTTGGCAGCAAGCAGGCTTATGCCGTGCCGATGCTCAAAGGGACCTGGATGACTACTCCCTACCGGGAAGATGCCGCCAATCCGGCTACCGGAGGCACCGCCAGCGCCTACGCCGACATTCGCCAGATTGTGACCGAAGATGACAGCAAGTTTGCCGGGCTCTGCCTGCGCTGTCACTACAAGAATAACCTGACTAACGGCACCGACCACACCTGGAAGAGCCCCGACCGGGTCCACGAGTCGGTTAAAGGGTGGAAGACCGCCAACGGCACCATCCAGCATACCTTTACCTGCTCCAAGTGCCATGCGCCTCATACCAGCGAACTGCCGCGGCTCATGGTAACCAACTGTCTGGACTTCAATCATCAGGGGCGCAAGCAGTCCGGCGGACAGGCCGGTTCGGGAAGTTGTACCGGCTGCAACGAGTATAGCGGCAACAACGGCGCCGGCTACGGCGGGGGCAGCTTCCCGCTGGGCGGCGGTGAAGGCGGGGCCTCCGCCAGTTACCAGGTCAATTGCCACCCGACCGGTGTCTGGCCGGACAATACCTGGAACAATAAAACGCAATGGTAAGGTCACTGGTTATGAGGCGCAAGCGGCACGATTATTCAGCCAAGCAATTCGGAGGGGTTCCGATGTTTTTTCCGATACTGATAAGCGACGACCATAGCAAAGCACGGCGGAAATCACCGCGTTTAAGCATTGTGAACATGATGGCGGCACTGTTTATCCTGCTGCTGCCATTCACTGCCTTTGGCGCCGGCGGCGACAAGCTCTGGCAGTTTGCCGACAGTTTGCCGGGAAAACAGGAGGCCAGGAGTTCCGCCGTCGACAGTAGCGGCAATGTCGTAGTAACCGGTTACCAGAACCTTGCCGGCGGTGTCGATGACGACTACTTCACGGTAAAGTTCAAGGCCGATGGCAGCGGCATTGCTTGGCGCGCCACTTATGACCGGGCCCATGGCTCGGACCAAGCCACCTCGGTAGTGATTGATTCGGAAAACAATGTAATTGTGACCGGCCATAGCTGGAACGGCACCAACTATGACATCCATACCATCAAATACAGCGGCGCAACCGGCAACCTGCTCTGGCAGCATACCTACAATGGTGCGGCCAACGGTCATGATGTCGGGACATCCCTAGCCGTGGACAGCCTGAACAATATCTATGTCGGCGGTTATTCCCAGAACAGCAGCGGCAACGAGGACTATATCACCCTCAAATACTCTGCTACTGGGCCCAATCCTGATGGTAAGCCGGCGTGGGTTGTGACCGCACACGGTACCGCTGCCGGTGCCAATAAGATCGCCTCGGTTGCGACCGGTGGTGATGGGGTTGCCGTTACCGGCCAGTCGTGGAACGGCACGGCCTTCAATATCCTCACGGTAAAGTATGACTTCAATGGCAGCAAACTCTGGGAGCGCACCTATTCGACCGGCG
The DNA here is from genome assembly GCF_018476885.1 of Geoanaerobacter pelophilus. Classification (NCBI taxonomy): domain Bacteria; kingdom Pseudomonadati; phylum Thermodesulfobacteriota; class Desulfuromonadia; order Geobacterales; family Geobacteraceae; genus Geoanaerobacter; species Geoanaerobacter pelophilus. The sequence goes on along the minus strand of NZ_JAHCVJ010000003.1, from coordinate 332,772 downwards.
CTGCCAATCCTTGCAGCGGTGCCTATGTCAAGATGAATCCTGGCGGAGATGTCTTTATCACCGGCGCCGCTTCAAACGGTCTGGACCTGGATATCTACACTGCTCGCTACAACGGGGCCACTGGCGCGATCATTTGGCAGAGAACCTTCAATGGCGCTTTTGACGACGAACCGAGCGGTCTGGCAATCGGACCGGAGGGGAATGTCTACCTCACCGGTTACACCTGGACTATGGCTGCCCAGAATGATTTCTACACGGCAAAGTACGACGCTGGCACCGGTGCGGTCATCTGGGAGAAAAACTTCAATTCCAACAACGGCAACGACGATATCGCTTCCCCCACCGGCATCGTCATCGACCCTCTGGGTGACCTTTTCGTCACCGGGTTTACCGTGGCTGACAAGAATTATGACTTCCAGACCATCAAGTACAAGAAAGACAACGGCACCCTTCTCTGGAACAGCAGGCTGAACGGCGCAGCAAACCTGAACGACCGGCCGGCAGGGATCGGCCTTTCTCCCAGTGGTGAAGTCATGGTTGCCGGATGGAGCGACAGCGGCGCCAACAGCCAGGATTTACTGGTCGTAAAATATGACCCAGGACTGCTTGATCCGCCGACTTCGCTTACTGCCCAGGCAGCTACCAACAGCAGCGCTAACCTGTCCTGGGTGGACAACTCAGGCAATGAAGACGGCTTTAGCATTGAACGGTGCGCTAACCAGGGGTGTACCGATTTCGCCGAAATTGCAACCACAGCCGCCGGAGTTACCAGCCATACGGACAGTGGGTTGACGCCCGGCAGCTACTACTCTTATCGTGTCAGGGCGGTCAGCGGTTCCAGCGGCTATTCGCATTACAGCAATGTGGCGACGGCTCTGACCGTGGTGGTGAATTTTTCGGCGCCAGCGGCAACTTTTCTTTATAACGGCGTGGCCAACAAGGATGAATTTGCCAATGCCATTGCCGTCGGGCCGGACAACAACCCGGTCATTGCCGGACAGAGCAACGATTATCCGGCAGGCTACAGCTCCGGGGACACCTCATTCGATTACCTGCTGATCAAACTGAACCGGTCCGGCATGAATGCCCTCTGGTCCGATCGTTACAATGACCCGACCGATGCCTCCGATATCGCTACCTGTGTGGCGGTTGACCGCAATAACAGCATCGTGGTCTCCGGCTATGCCACCCTGCACAACGGCACCAGCAGCGATGTCAACTCTCTGTACACCATGAGGTATCCCGCTTCCGGTCCACCGGCGCTTTCAGCAGACCAGTACAACGGACCGATCCCGGGTGGAGCCACTGACGACCGCGCCATTGCCGTTGCCATCGCCTCGGCATCCGATAGCTCGAACAACGTGGTAGTTGTCGGCTATGGCAAAAATGCTGCCTCCAATGACGATATCTATGTGATCAAGTACAATCCTGACGGCAGCCGGGCCTGGGTTGCTACCCCCTTTGACGGCAACCAGGGGGATGACTTTCCGACAACGGTCATTCTGGCGACAGACGGCAGTGTCTTTGTTGCCGGGTACAGCGAGACCGGCGCCAATACCAATATCCACAGATACTTCGTCTCCAAGTATAACGGCGCCACCGGTGCCAGGATCTGGACCGACCTGTCAAGCATTGTGCCGGGTGGTGACAGCAGGTTCAACAGCCTGGCCCTAGACAGTGCCGGCGATCTGTACGTCACCGGATTTGCCATCAACGCCTCCGGCAATAAAGATTTTTATACGGTCAAGTACAGCGGCACCTCGGCAACGGCACAGCAGCTCTGGACGCGGCAGTTTGACGGCTCTGCCCATGGCGACGATGAAGCGGTTGCGGTCAGGATCGACCCGGTGGATGATGCCGTTGTCGTTAGCGGTACAGTATTCAGCGGCAGCGAAGACCGGGACCTGGCACTGGTCAAGTACAGTTTCTCCGGTGATCCTATCTGGTCAAAGGTCTACCAGCGGCCAACCAGCGACGATGTTGCCAAGGCCATGGGGATCGATTCCAACGGTAATATCTACCTGGCGGGGAATACCGGCAACGGCCTGACCACTGACAGCCTGACGGTCAAGTTCGATAGCCTGGGGAATATCACTGCTGCCACAGTTTTTAACGGCGCAGCCAACAGCTACGACGAGTCAACGGCGCTGGTGATCAACTCTCTCGACGAGGTCTTTGTCGCCGGTTATTCGGAAAATGCCAGCGGCAGCGCCGACGCCCTGGTGTACAAGATTTTGCCGGACAGCAGCCAGCCGTCAGTTCCTGCCAGCCTGAGCGCAGTCCCCGGTTATGCCAATGTGGCACTCTCCTGGGCTAATGTTGCTACCGCTAAAGACGGTTTTCAGGTCGAGAGAAAATTAGGGGTCTGTTCAGCGACCAACAGCAATGTCTGGGTGCCCCTGGCATCAGTGCCTGCGGCAACACTGACCTACAACGATACCGGGCTGAACCCCGGCGCAACATACTGCTACCAGGTCCGAACCTATCTCGCTGCCGGAGGCGTTTCCCGGTGGCGGGGAGTGCAGGCAACCACCCTGGTTCCAGCTACTCCGGCCGGTGTGGCGGCAACAGTAGTCAATACCACCAAGGTCAATCTTTCCTGGTCTGATAACACTTCCGGCGAGACCGGTTTCCGGATCGAACGGTGTAGCGGCGCTGCCTGCAGCGATTTTACCCAGGTCGGGACAGCGAGCGCCAATGCCACCAGTTATGCGGACAGTTCCGTTTGTAACGGGACCAGCTATCTGTATCGGGTCCTGGCCTACGGCTCGGGTTGGGAATCTTCCGCAGGCGCACTCGCTTCACTGGTAACGACCCCGACGGCAGCAGCGCCGGTCCTTGCGGCTGCCCGGATTTCCGAGGTGGAGATTGACCTTTCCTGGAACGATCCGAACAGCGATGAGACCGCTTATCTGGTCGAGCGCTGCTCCGGGGTTGGCTGCAGCAATTTTGAGCCGGTGACCACGCTTGCTCCGAATTCGACCCAGTTCAAAAATACCGGGCTGAGCGGCAACAGCTCTTATAGTTACCGGATCAAGGCATATAAAACCGACAGTTGCAGTTGGGAGACCTACAGCAACACCGCATCTGCCACCACCGATATCAACCCGCCGAGCGGTCTTGCTGCCAGCGCCAGTAGCAGCACCGGCATCAACCTTTCCTGGACCGACAACACCGTGAGCGAGACCGGCTTTACCGTAGAGAAGTGTGTCGGCAGCGGCTGCGTCATTTTCAATCAACTTGCCAATACCGCATCCAATGCAGTGAGTTATCTTGATAACAGCGCCTGCGCGGGGGAAACCGCGACCTACCGGGTCAAGGCCACCCGCGAAGCGGTGACGCTGTCCAACGGCAATGGCGGTTGCTGGACCCGGCGGGTGCCGCTGACAGTGAGCAACTTCCAGCCCAACTTCCAGATGCGGCTGACTGTTCCCTATGACAGCGACATGTTAGGTAGTTTTGCCGATCTCCGTTTTCTGGATAACAACGCCAATCTTGAACTTCCTTACTGGATTGAAGACAAGGTGGACGGAACCTCGGCCACGGTCTGGATCAAGGCCGGCAGCAACAGTTCCATCTCGATGTATTTCGGCAATGCTGTTGCCCAAAGCTCAAGTAATGGTCCTGCTGTCTTCGAGTTCTTCGATGAATTCACCGGCGCCAGCCTGGACAGTGCCAAGTGGCAGGCAACCGGCGCTTACAGCCTGAGCAGCGGTGCCTTGCGCATCGATACCGGGGCTGTCTACAGCGGCTCCACGATCGCTTCCACCCCACAGAACCGCGTGTTTGAGATGAAGAGCCAGTGGCTTGGCGCGACAGCTTTGTCGTCCGGTCTCAGCATTGCCAATGCCCAATCGGCCCAGCCGAACAATGCCGGGTCCAATAGCCTCATATCGTTTGTGACCGATAGCGGCGCAACCGCCAACCTCCTTGCTTATGGCGCCAACGGTGCAACCGCTTCATACAATATTGCCAGCGGCACGCAAACCAGCACCATCTCTACCGGCACCGCCCTGTATAACCCGTTTCTAAGCAACGGCCAGAACACCCGGGTGCCGGCAAGCGGTGTCTGGTCGCCACCAGGCGGCGGGGATATTACCAGAATCCATGTGGTATCGCAGTCGGAAACCAATTATGACTATTTCTACGTCTATAATGCGGCCGGCACGCTGCTGGGCACCTATAATGGCACCGTGAACCAGTGGGTCGATATTGCGGCAACATCTGGGTTGTACACGGTATTCCGCACCGACGGCAGCGTCCAGTCCGGTGTCGGCGGCAACGTTACCGAGGTGGTGGTCAGCGGTATCTCGCCGGTCAATGCCTTGAACAGTTACCGGATCGTTGGTTATGAATTCCGTAATACCAGTGATATCAGTTATTTCGTCAAAGAGACCAACTACAGCGAAGTGGTGCGGAAATCGTACACCGGCACCTGGAATGTGCCGTCATATCTCTGGCTCGGTTATTTGACCGGCGCAGCAGCAGGCACCACGGACGGCGACGATATGCTGGTCGATTGGGTACGGGTCCGCAAATATGCGGCAACCGAGCCGGTGGTTGCCTTCGGCAGCAAAGAGAGCGCTTCCTGCTTCACCTTTGCCTCGCCTTGGGAGGGGGCTTACTCCAACAGCGCCTCTGCCACGGCCTTAACCCCCACATCGCCGGTACTGAACGCAACCAGGGCCAACGAGGGGGGGATCAATCTCTCCTGGAGCGACAACAATAGCGACCGGAGCGGCTTCCGCCTCTGGAGATGCGCCGGCAGCGGCTGTTCCGACTTCAGCCAGATTGGTGGCACCCTGACGGCAACGTCCTACAGCGACAGCGGTCTGCTCCCGAACACGCAATACAGCTATTATCTGGAGACCTTCAAGACCGCTTCATGCGGATGGTCACGCCCCAGCGGCCAGGCAAGCGCCACCACGACCCTGCTGGAGCCGAACGGTCTGACTGCCACCGCCAATAACTCCACCCAGATCACCATCAGCTGGGTTGACCGGACCGGGTTCGAGACCGGGTTCAAGGTCTATCGCTGCCTGGGAAGCGGCTGTTCGGATTTCAGCCAGATTGGGACCGCCGCTGCCAATGCCACCAGCTATAGCGACACGACGGTTGCCGAAAACAGCACCTACCGCTACCAGATACAGGCAACCAGCAGCACCCTTGGTTGGGACAGCCTGCCAAGCGCTGCGGTAGAAAAAGCCACGCCGGCCGCTGCCTCGCCGACGCTTGCAGCGGTGAACCGGGTATCGGAAGTCCAGCTGCAGATCACCTGGAGCGACAGCAATACCGACCGCACCGGCTTCAGGCTGTTCCGCTGCATCGGCAGCGGTTGCTCCGACTTCAGCCAGGTGGGGGGAGTGCTGTCAACGACCAGTTACAGCGATGCCGGCCTGACGCCAGGCACCAGCTACAGTTACTATGTCGAGAGTTTCAAGACGGCCACCAACGGCTGGGTCAAGCAGAGCGGTCGGCTTTCGGCCGTCACCACCCTGCTGGAACCGGGAAGTCTTGCTGCTGCGGTTGCCGGAACCACCCAGGTAAACCTGAGCTGGACCCGGACCACAGGCAGCGAAACCGGCTTCAGTGTCGAGCGGTGCAGCGGCACCGGCTGCAGCAATTTTGCCCAGATCTCGGTCGCAGCCGCTTCAAGTACCGGCTACTCCGACAACTCGGTCTGCAGCGGTCTGAGCTACAGCTACCGGGTCAAGGCAATAAACAGCACCGTGCCCTGGGAGAGCGGCTACAGTAATGTGGCAACAACAGTTACTTCGGCAATAACCAATCTGCTGGCAGACAGCAGTTTTGAAAATAGCGTCAGCGGTTGGCCGACAGCAGTGGGCACCCTTACCGGGACGTCAATCGATACGACGACTGTATTTGAAGGCGCCAAGGGCCTCAAGCTTACGGCCACCGGGGCACAGCTCGGCAGAGCGCAGGTAGTGGCTGTTACGCCCGGGAGGCAGTATCAGCTCTCCGGCTACCTCAATACCGCTCTGACCGCCGGTACGGCCCAGTGTGATGTCTCTGGCACTGGCATCGACTCTCCCGGCATTGCAATCGCTTACGACAGCCCGAACAACAATAGCGGCTGGTTGCCATTGAGTGAAACGGTACAGATCCCAGTTGGCACCACCAGTGTCACTATCCGCTGCTTTGCCAATGGAACGCCGCAAGGCACAGCCAGTTTTGATGCCATTACCTTTGCCCCGGCAGATTTTGTGCTCACCGCAACCCGGGCGAATGAGAAACAGATCAACCTCACCTGGCTGGACAGCGTTGTGGATGAGACCGGTTACCGGATCGAGCGCTGCACCGGATCGAGCTGCTCCGATTTCAGCCAGATAACCACAACCGGTCCCAACGCAACGAGTTACAGCGATGGTTCGGTTGCTGCCAACACCACCTATACCTACCGGGTCCGGGGTTATAAAACTGCAACTTGCGGCTGGGAAGGTTCTTCGAGTACAACCTCGATTGCCACCACCACGATCACCGCTCCGGGGACGCTCGGCGCTACCAGCCCCAACACGACTACCATCAACCTGTCCTGGCTTGACAATACCGTTTCGGAAACCGGGTTCAAGGTCGAACGGTGCAGCGGCGCCGGGTGCAGCGACTTTGTGCAACTGGCCGTTGCCGCGGCCAATGCCACTTCGTATAGCGATACCTCAGTGGCATCCGGCACGACCTACCGCTACCAGGTACGGGCTACCAACGGCACTCTCTGGGATTCGGATTACAGCAACATTGCCGGGACAACCACTGCCTCGCCGACGGCACCGGCAAACCTCAACGCTGTCAGGGGAAGCGACGAGACCCGGATGAATCTCTCGTGGACCGACAGCACCAGCGATGAAACCGGCTACAAGGTTGAGCGGTGCAGCGGCGAAGGCTGTTCCAGCTTTGTCCAGATCGGCAGCAACCTCGCTGCCAACAGTGCTTCTTACAATGATACCGGTCTGCAAGGTAACACCAGTTATAGCTACCGGGTTTCAGCCTATAAAACCGCCACCAGCAGCTGGAGCGTCAGCAGCATGGTTTCCGTGACAACAACGGTCGCGGCGCCGGTTGTGGTGGCGGCAACAGCGACCAGCACCACCAGCGTCAACCTGACCTGGACCGATACCACCGGCTCCGAGTCCGGTTTCAAGATCGAACGGTGCACCGGCGTGGGGTGTAGCGACTTCAGCCAGATCTCCCTGACCGCGGCCAATGCCACCTCATATCTGGACAGCTCGGTTGCCAAGGAAACGGTCTATCGTTACCAGGTCCGGGCAACCAATGCCACAGTCCCATGGGACTCCGGCTATAGCGCTATCGTTACCGCCACCACACCGAAGCCGCTCCCTCCCGCATCGCTGTCAGCAGTACGCGGCACCAATGAAACCAGGATGAACCTGGCCTGGACCGACAGCACCAGTGACGAAACCGGCTATAAGGTAGAGCGATGCGCCGGTGTCGGCTGCTCGGACTTTGCCGTTGTGGTCAGTAATCTTGCCGCTAACAGCGCTTCCTACATCGATACCGGTCTGCAGGGGAACACCAGCTACAGCTACCGGGTTTCGGCCTTCAAGACCGCCACCAACAGCTGGAGTGTCGGCAGTGAGGTAACGGCAACCACTACCCTGATCGCTCCGGCCAGCCTTGCTGCCTCGGCGCCGAACTCTCAGCAGGTGAACCTGACCTGGACCGATACTTCCGGTTCGGAAACAGGGTACAAGATCGAGCGCTGCACCGGCACAGGCTGCACCTTCAGCGGTAGCGAAATCGCGACTGCCGCAGCTAACGCCACATCTTACAGTGATAGCACGGTGACCAGCGGCACCACCTATCAGTACCGAATCCGCGCTACTAACTCCAGCGTGCCCTGGGATTCCGGTTACAGCGGCACGGTGGTGGTGACTACGCCAAACCAAGGCACGCCGTCAGCCCTTGCCACCAGCTTCACTGGCAGCAAGGTGACTGTGACCTGGACCAGGAACACGGTTGACGAGACCGGGTTCACTATCCAGCGCTGTACCGGCAGCAGCTGTCTTGACCAGGACTACAGCCAGATCGGCCAGGTCGGGGCCGGGGTGACCAGTTACCAGGACAGCACGGTCTGCAGCAACACCACTTACAGCTACCGCGTCTCGGCCTATCGCACCTCCTATTACACCACTCCGTACAGCAGCGCCGTATCGGTGACTCCTGCGCCGTCGCTGCCGGTATTGACCGTGACCCGCAGTTCCGAGGCCCAGCTCAGTCTTACCTGGACCGATTCGAACCTGGACAAAAACGGTTTCAGGGTTGAACGGTGTATCGGCAGCGGTTGCAGCGACTTTGCCGTCGTTGCCGATAACCTTGCCACTACTGTTCTTGCCTACAGCGATTCCGGGCTGTTTCCGAACTTCACCTACAACTACCGGGTCCGGAGTTTCAACAACACCGCCAGCTGCGGCTGGGAACTCCCCAGCGCTGCAAAAAGTCAGGTAACAACGGTATCCGCGCCAGGATCCCTTACCGCTACTGCAGCGGGAACCGGCCAGATCAATCTCGCCTGGAGTGACACCACGGCCACCGAGACCGGCTTCCGAATCGAACGCTGTAGCGGCAGCGGCTGTTCCATTTTCGGTGAAATAGGTTCTGCAGCGGCAGGTGCCACCAGCTGGTCTGATACCGGCCTTACTCCCGGAACCAGCCACAGCTACCGGGTACGGGCTACCAAGGCCACTTCCTATGCCTGGGATTCCGGTTACAGCAATACCGCATCGGTATCGACCCAGACCGCTCCAGCTGCCCCGTCCGGGCTCACAGCCCAGGCTGTTTCATCCGGCCTGATCAACCTGACCTGGAACGATGCCTCCACCCCAGATGGCTACTACATCGAGAGCTGCAGCGGTTCCGGTTGCGCCTCCTTCTCTCAGATTGCCTCGGTGGCCGTATCGCCCAAGAGCTACGCCAATGTCGGACTTACGGCATCAACTACCTACTGCTACCGGGTACGCGGTTTCAAGACCGGTGTCTGGACCACCGGATACAGCGCCACTGCCTGTGCGACAACCCTCATCGATTCCCCGGCTACCTTGACGGCGACTGCCATGAATTCCCAGATGGTGCGCTTGACCTGGACCGACGGCACCGCCGATGTCAATGGCTTCAACCTGGAGACCCAGCTCTGGAACGGTGAGTGGGCCGTGGTCGCCAGCCTCGGCGCGGATGCCACCTCCTATATCGATACGGTCAGCATTGAGCCGCTGAAAACTTACAACTACCGCATCAGGTCGTTTGCCGGGGCCCAATATTCGGGTTACAGCAACCTCACAGCAGTGACCATGCCCGCCTATCTGCCGTCTGACGGCACCTGCGTGGTTGCCGATACCAGCGCCCCGACCATTACCTCCACCCCGGTGACCACTGCCGTTGAGGGGGCTGCCTACTCCTATCAGGTTACGGCAACTGCCGTGGGGGCCAGAACGATTTCCTACACCCTGGCCCGTCGACCGAGCGGCATGTCCATAACCGCTGCCGGCCTGGTAAGCTGGACTCCCCAGTACAACCAGTCGGGCAATCAGAATGTGACTATTCGGGTTATCGATTCGGAAGGGCATCTTGCCGAGCAACATTATGCGATCAACGTGGCCAACCTCAATCGGGGGCCTGCCATCAGTTCAACACCAGTCACCACTGCTGTTGAGCTGCACCCATACAGTTACCAGGTCGTTGCCACAGACCTGGAGGGCGATAACCTGGCCTACAGCCTGGCAACGGCACCAGCCGGGATGAATATCTCTGCGGTCGGGCTGGTGACCTGGATCCCGACCACCGGCCAGTATGGTCCTAATCCGGTCGCAATCCGGGTCAGTGACGGTACTTTCACGGCAGAGCAGAACTTCAGCATTAGTGTCGGTCACAATCAGCCGCCGGTGATCTCTTCAGCGCCGGTGACCGGTGCCACGGACGGCGCGGCATACAGTTATCAGGTGGTGGCCAGCGATGCCGATGGTGACGCCCTAACATACAGCCTGGTGACAGCACCTGCGGGCATGACCATCTCGCTCAATGGCCTGGTCAACTGGACACCGACCAAGGCCCAGGCCGATACCGGCAACCACCAGGTAAGTGTGCTGGTGAGCGACGGCTCACTGACCACTGCCCAGGAGTTCACCATCGTCGTTGCTGCCAACCATACGCCGATCATCCTCTCAACACCTCCGACAACCGCATCCGAGGGGGCTGTCTACAGCTACAGCGTCGCCGCCAATAATCCGGTAGTTGGTGACACGCTTAGCTATGCCTTGCAGACCGCGCCGGCCGGCATGACCATCTCGCCAGCCGGGGTAATCAGCTGGACGCCGGCTACCGGCCAGGGCGATACTGCTGTTCCGGTTACTGTAGCCGTCCAGGCGGGTGGGGCAACTGCCACCCAGTCATTCACCATTGCCGCGCCGTTCATCGTCGCTCCTGCTACCCAGAGGGCTTCTGTGGGCACTGCCTATAGTCTGCCGGTCAGCGCCAATGCCGTCGGCAGAACCGGTACCATTGTCTATTCACTCTCGGCATACCCGGCAGGTATGACCATCAACACTGCTACCGGCGTCATCAGCTGGACGCCGACCGCTGGCCAGACCGGCAGCAACAGCGTCACCGTCAAGGCCACTATCGGTGCCTATACCCCGGCGCTCTATGCCACCCGGACCTTTACAGTGGCTGTTCCGGCGATAACATCGCCAGCAGTGACAATTGCGGCAGTTGGTAAGCCGTATAGTTATGGCGTGACTGCCTCTGATCCAGCTGGCGGCACCTTCAGCTATGCATTGACAACGGCACCGACCGGTATGACCATCAATGCTTCAACAGGGGGTATCTCCTGGACCCCGGCAGCAAACCAAGGTGGTAATAGTGCGGTGACCGTTGTTGCGACGGTTAACGGCACCGCGCCGGTCATAGCCGCCAGTCAGTCGTTCACCGTGTCGGTGGCGTCAATAACCTCCTCTCCGGTGACAACGGCTTCCGTCGGGGTAACTTACAGCTATCAAGTTACAGCTACCGGAACATCGCTCGTGTATTCCCTGGACAGCTCACCTGCGGGCATGTCCATAAATACTACAACAGGGCTTATTAACTGGACGCCCACCGCGGCCGGTAGCACTGTGGTTACAGTCAGGGTAACCTCAGGTGGCGCAGCTTTTGTAACACAGGCATTCACCATCACGGCACATACACCGCCAGCTGCGCCGACTGGTCTGCTCACCAACCCAAGCTCCATTGATACCGGTTGCGGCGGCAGTGTCGCCGTGAGCCTTTCCTGGAACCCCGTGGCAGGTCCCGACGGCCATAGCGTTCAATACGCCGTAATCCTCAACGGAGCACAGCAGGCGTGGCAAGCCGGCACCGGTTACATTTACAATGCGACCGGCAGCCAGAACTGGTATGTAAAAACACGGGATGCCGTTACCTTGGCCGAGTCGCTGTTCTCTCTCCCCGGCACCCTTACCGATTTCCAGACCTGTGTCAGCCCCAGCAGTTGCCCGCTGGTGTACTCTTGGGACGGCACGCGGTACAGCTATGAAACGGACCTGCAGGGACCGGCAATTTCGCAGATCAAAAAAGGGGCCAGATACGTCAACCTTTACCAGCCGTCATACATTGTCCTTGGAGCCCTTGCTGCTGATGAGAACAATAAGTACCGGGTAAAGATCTGGGAGTCTCTCCAGGAGTCGACCCTGATGGATGAAGCGAAACTGCTGGCAGTGGATTATCCAACGGGATACGAAATAGTTTCGTCCGGCGCAGAAAACACCTATTACTATGCCTATGTAAATCCCTTCAAGATTTACACGGTTAAGGATCCGGTTCTTCCTGTTTCTGCGACCGACAAGTATGGTACCGACATCCTGGCGTCGGTGCAGCAAGTAGACAACAGCACGGCCCCGATGAATCCCAATGATCCGGATAATTCCTACACCTTTGATTTCGGTACGATTGCGCATCCGGAATACGCGAAGCTGGTGATTGACGGCTGGCAGATCATCAACTCCAAGCTTTTCCTGTCAACCCAGATGATCCAGCCCTACATAGAAGTGGTCGACCCCAATGGTGCCTGGGTCAAGGTGCAATCCTTCGGCATGCCGATGGGAGACCTGAAGACCATGGTCATAGATCTCGGCAACAAGTTCCTTAGTGCCGACCACCGCGTACGGCTCCACCTCGGGATCAAGAAGGCCCAGGTATGGGTGGTGGACCGGGTCCGGCTCGATGATTCAGCGCCGGTGAACGTCACGGTGCAGGAGCTCCAGCCTGATTCGGCAGACCTCCAGCTTGCCGGAGGCGACGCAATCGCCGAAATGAATACCTTGCAGCACCGGATAATGGTCGGCGACGGCAGCGCGCCGCTCAATGCCGGTTACTACGGTTACGGCAATTTCACACGGCTCGGCGAAGTACGGGAACTGCTGACCCAAAGGGATGACAAGTATGTCATCATGAACTATGGCGACAAAATGGAATTAGCCTTCCCGGCCCTTCCATCGCCGCAACCCGGCAACACGAGAGGCTTTATCCTTAAGGCTGACCTCTATTACAAGGATTTCAAGGACTACAAATATGTTGAGCCGCTGCCGTTCCACGGCATGAGCGATTATCCGTACCCGGCCACGGAATCTTACCCTACGGACGACGATCATAATCAGTACCGACTGCAGTACAACACCCGTCAGGTATCGGCACCATGACCTGATCTATGCAATCTCCGCAACTCTTGAGGCCGCAGTCCGATGACTGCGGCCTTTTTTTATTCCCCCGTGAGCACATTTCAGCTAACCTGCTGTTGCCAGCCCCTGGCATATGATATAAAAGATCGTGTAACGGATGGTTTCTGGCGAATAAACCGGCAGTGGGACGCAATGCACGAATTTCTTAAAGACTATCTTGCCATACACGGCTACTGGGTGCTGTTCATCTGGACCTTCCTGGAGGGTGAAGCCGGGCTGATCCTGGCCGGTTTCCTTGCCTTCCAGGGGTATATGAACATTGCCGGAGTCATTGTTGTTGCCTTTGGTGGGGCGTTTTGCGGGGACCAGTTCTATTTCTATCTCGGCAGGTGGCAGGGGGTAAGGCTGCTGCGGGCCTTCACCTTTATCGGTCGCAAGTTTCGCAAGGCTCTCCGGCTTATCGAGAAATACGGGACTTTTGTTGCCTTCATCTCCCGCTACACTTACGGTTTCAGGATCGTCCTGCCGATCATCCTCGGCATGACCACCTTTCCGTCTTTAAAATTCTGCTGGCTCAACATCCTGAGTGCCCTGGCCTGGTCGGTGATCTTTTCGCTTACCGGCTACCTGTTCGGCAAAGGGGCTTCGCTGGTAGTCGAAGATGTCAGCAAGTACGAACACCATCTGATGCTTATCCTGGCCGGGTTCATTGCCATTATCTGGCTGACGCATTTCATGCAGGCGTGGTGGCGGCGACGTCCGGCGCGGGCAAGGCTCAACAGGATGAAGGAAGCAGGTATCTCCCTTCGTTCCCATAGTAGAAAGGATCATTAGTGAATTACGGCGATTATCTGTCGATCGTTCTGGTCGAACCGCAGAGTCCGGGCAATGTTGGCATGGTCTGTCGGGCGATGAAGAATTTTGGCTTTTCTGACCTGCGTCTGGTTAACCCCTGTCCGCTTGATCATCCGGAGGCGCTGAAATTCGCAGTCTCTGCCAAAGGGATGCTGGAGAGCGCCCGGATCTTCGGCAGTCTTGAGGAGGCGCTTGCCGATTGCCCGCTATCGGTGGCCACTACACGCCGTCACGGCAAATACCGGCAGGAGATCTTTGCCCCGCCAGAGATTGTGGCCCGGATCAGATCGGGCATCCCGGCAAACCGGGCGGCACTGGTTTTCGGCCGCGAGGACAGCGGGTTGACCACGGATGAGGTGGCGCTCTGCCGTTGGCAGGCAACGATCCCCACCGACGAGTTCGGCTCGCTCAACCTGGCCCAGGCAGTGCTGCTGTTTTGCTACGAACTGCGCCAGGGGCTTACCACAGTGAATCCCGAAGAGGAGCGGCAACTGGCGCCACCGGCAGAGGTCGAGCCTCTCTATGCCCAGATGGAAGAAACCCTGCTGAAAATCGGTTTTCTCAAGCCTGAAAATCCGGCGCACCTGATGCGGACCTTTCGCAGGGTATTTGCGCGGGCAGGGTTGGACAGCCGCGAGGTCGCAGTGTTCCGCGGGCTTTTTTCCCAGGTGGACTGGGCCACCGGGGCGTTTACCGGCAAAAAGGGGAAGTAATGGATGTTACCGTAATCGGCGGCGTGGCTGGTTTTCTGACCAGCATGGCCGTGATCCCGCAGATGATCAAGACTTGGAAGACCCGGCATGCCCGGGATCTTTCGCTTTGGCAGCAGATCATTATCATTGCCGGTCTTGCCCTCTGGCTGGCCTATGGCCTGCTGCTCGGCGACCTACCGCTGATCCTGTCCAATTCGTTCACCCTGTTCTGCTACATTTTGTTGCTGACCATGAAAATTATTTACGACCGGGGTGACAAACAACGGATCGATGGTTAACTTAACTATGAATATTCTTAACATGGAGGAAACGATGAAAAGATTCCGTAACTATCTGCTTATCTTGGCATTACTGGCGCTCTCCGGATGCGGCTACAACACCATGCAAGCCAACGAAGAGGCGGTAACCGCGGCCTGGGGGGATGTGGAGGCGACTTACCAGCGCCGGGCAGACCTGATCCCGAACCTGGTGGAGGTGGTCAAGGGATATGCCAAACATGAGGCCGACACCTTGAAGGCAGTCACCGAGGCGCGGGCAAAGGTCGGTTCCATCCAGGCCACCAAGCAACTGGTCAACGATCCCCAGGCGCTGCAGAAGTTCCAGGCTGCCCAGGGCGAGCTGTCCGGCGCTTTATCGCGGCTGATGGTGGTGGTGGAGAGGTATCCTGACCTCAAGGCGAACCAGAATTTCCGGGATCTCCAGAGCCAGCTGGAAGGGACGGAAAACCGGATTAATGTGGCCCGCACCCGCTACAACAAGGCGGTCCAGGAGTTCAACACCAGTATCCGGACCTTTCCCAACAGCCTGACCAACTCCATGATGCTGCATCTGCAGCGGAAGGAGCCGTTTAAGGCGGAGGAGGGGGCGCAGAAGGCACCCCAAGTCAAATTCTAAGTGTTCGTGCTGAAAAGCGCCCGCCTGCGGTGTTGGCGTTGTCGTCGGCTCGTCAACGTACCTGTTGTACGCCTCCCACGCCTTCTCAACGCCGCCTAGCATACGGGCACTTTTGAGCGCGAACAGGGCAAACATGAAAAAGGGCATTCTCCTTATATTTCTGGGGTTAATTCTGTGTTCCCAGTTTGTTGCCTTTGCCGCAGCGGTCCCGGCACTGCAGGGGCGGGTGAACGACTACGCCGGGCTGCTCTCGCCGGCGGCTGTGCAGGAGGTTGATGGACTGCTTGCTGGCCTGGAGCAGAGCGACTCTACCCAGGTCGTGGTGTTGACCGTGCCTACTCTTGAAGGCGAGCCGGTGGAGAGTTTCGGGATCAAGGTTGCCGAGGCGTGGAAGATCGGCCAGAAGAGGCTGGACAACGGCGCCATCCTGCTTATTGCCAAACAGGAGCGGAAGATCAGGATCGAGGTGGGTCGGGGCCTGGAAGGGAAGCTGACCGACCTGCTGGCGGGCAGGATCATTCGTGACGAAATCGCGCCTTTCCTGAAACAGGGCGACTTCGATAGCGGGATAAAGGCTGGTGTCGCCGCGATCGCCAAGGTAGTCCGCGGTGAGTACCAGGCACAGGACAAGTCGCGCGATCTGCATCGTGTTAAGAAAGGCTTCCACCCGTCGCTGACCCTGCTGGTTTTCCTCTTGGTGGCCATCGTTTTTCTCGGTTCCATCTCTCGCTTTCTCGGCGGTCTTGCTGGTGCCGTGGGGCTGCCGCTGGCGGCATTCCTCAGTTTCTCCGGCATCGGCATCGCGATGCTGCTCGGCCTGGCAGTGGCCGGTTTTGTCCTTGGGCTCATCGTGGTGGCTATCTTTGGTAGCGGTGGCGGCGGTTTCTGGTGGGGAGGCGGCGGCTTTGGCGGTTACGGCGGAGGCGATGGCTGGGGAGGATCCGGCGGTGGTTTCTCCGGCGGCGGTGGCGATTTCGGCGGCGGCGGTGCATCTGGCGATTGGTAACCGCATTTCCGGGGAAGCAAGGGCTGCGTTCTGCCCATTGAATGATTGTCGTTGAGGTTTGACGTGAAACAGTGCAAGGCGGAAAATTTTTTCACTGCTGCGGAGCTGGAGCGGATCCGCCAGGCGGTTCATGCTGCGGAGAGCAACACCTCCGGCGAGATCGCTACCATGATCGTTGACGAGAGTGATCGCTATCCGGAGGCGGAGCTGGCAGGCTCCCTGTTCCTGGCAGCCTTTGCCGGGTTGGTCATTGCTGTTGCTACCCAGCATCTCTCTATCTGGTCTTACATCCCGCTGGTAGTCCTGCTCTATTTCCCGGCCTGTGCATTAATTAGAAAATTCACGCGACTGAAGCTCCCGTTTGCCGGAGGGAAGAGAATTGCCGAGGCGGTGCGGCTGCGGGCTGTCAGGGCGTTTTACGAAAAAGGGTTGTACCGGACCCGCCACGAAACCGGCATCCTTATCTTCATGTCGCTTGTCGAGCGCAAGGTCTGGATACTCGGCGACCGGGGGATCAACGAGCGGATCGATCCGTCATCATGGGGTGGGATGGCTGGCAGTCTGGCCCGAGGAATTGCCGAAGGCAGTGGTTGCGATGCCCTTTGCGAGGTGATAGATCGGTGTGGGGCCGAATTGTCCCGTCACTTTCCCCGACAGGCAGATGACGTCAATGAACTGAGTGATAAACTGCTGACCAGCTAAAGCCCCTATCCAAGAGGTTTACCGCTTATGCATCTTCATGATGCCCACTATCCAGCCGCTGGCAAATGCGGTTATCCAGAGAGTGTATATGGTCAGACTGACCCTGTGAAAGGTCAGGTTGATCGCTTCTGCGCGGTTGAGCAGGGTGGCGAGGAGCGCCAGCAAAAAATGGAACGCCATCCCGCCCAGTGAGAGCAAGCCACTCCAGTTGTGCCAATCAGGGGCTTTGCCGAACTGTGTGGCAAAGTGGCTCATCTGGCTGGTGCCAAGCCAGTCGCAGAAAAGGCCGATGCCGAATACTGACAGATGCTTCAGGCGCAGCCCCTGACGGCGCCCACTGAACACGGCGTAGGTATAAAAAATCAGCGCCAGAGTCATCCAGGTAATGGCGGTCTTGAGCAGCAGTGGCATCCGTAGTCAGTTCTCCTCGTTTTTGGCAGTATCCTTCAGAAAATCCGGTCGATCATCTCAAAATCGATGTCATGCTCGGCATTTGCCTGAATCCAGGCGAGTTTCTCCTGGTCTTCTGCCGTTATCTTGGAGACATCCTCGCTCAGGGCGGTAAACACATTGGCGGTTGTCTCATGGATCCTGATGTAGGGGATGTCGCTCCGGTCGAGGATCTGCTGGCTGATCATGGAGACCGGCGCATGGCCGGCAATGACGATCCCGGCAATTTTCTCCCGCCAGGCCGGGATGTTGTAGAGCGACGACAGGGTCACGATCAGTTCGTCGCGCGAACTGGTGACGATCAGCAGCGTTGATTCCAGCAGCCCGTCTACCACTTTCTGCGAGGAGGCAGCACCCAGTTGGATATGGTGGATGATCCGGTTCCTGACACCCTGGTCACCCTGCAAGGGGAGGTTGAGCAGTTTAGAGATGTGCGCCAGGGTGGGGTTGGCGAGGATCGGCGAGTAGTTGAAGCCGCCGGAGACCTCCAGTGAGTAGTCGAAGGCCCGTTTGAGGTATTTCAGGGTGGTGTCACGCTTTTCCGAGATCAGTTTGTTGGTCATGATTAACCGGACATCGGCCTGCTCCCGTTCGTACAGGGCCAGGTTGAGATGGACCGCGTCTATGACATTGCCGATGCCGCTGCCGGCAACTATCATCACCGGCGCCTTTACTAGGCTGGCAACATAGGCGTTGCTCAATCCGATGACCGCACCGACGCCGCCGTGCCCGGCACCCTCAATAATCAACAGGTCGTTTTTGCTCTCCAGTTCTGCCACTGCCCTGACAATACTATCTGCCAGTGCTCGCGCATCGATCTTGCCGTCCAGGAATTCCCTAGTGAAGCCCCGATGCAGGGGAACCGGGTTCATGAGGCTGATATCCTGTTCAAGGTTGTAGGTCCGCGCCATCAGAATGGCGTCCATGTCGAGTTTCATGTTGCTGTAGCACTCGATCTTGGGGCCGATCGGCTTGATGAAGCCGACCCGTTGGTATTTTTTCCGGGCAAGATGCATCAGCGAGATGCTCATGGTGGTTTTGCCGCAGTTCTGGCCGGTTGCCGCGATGAATATTTTCTTGGCCATAGATACTCCCCCAAAGTTTCAATATTGGAGTAACGATACCTGCCAGGCAGCAAAAATGCAAATCCAGCTGGGAATTTTCAGGGGGTAATAGCGGGTTTTGCGGGGAGCGGCAGCTTGGTGCCGTTGAGATTCATGCCGTATATCCTGGCGTAGATTGCTGCTGTAGTGATGACTTTCTTAACGTAGTCGCGGGTTTCACCATACGGAATCTGTTCGATGAATTCATCGGTGGGGAGAGTGCCGAAGCTGCGCAGCCATCGGTTTACCGTGCCGCCACCGGCATTGTAGGAGGCAATCACTGCCACGATGTTGTCGCGATACTCGGCAACAAGGTCTTTCATGTGCCGGGAGCCGTAGTTTATGTTCAGTTCCGGTTCTTTCAGCCGCTCAGCAGGAAAGCTTTTTTTCCCGGCTCCTTCAAGCATGGCTGCGGTGGCAGGCATGAGCTGCATCAAGCCAACTGCTCCGGCCGGAGAGACCGCAAAGGGGGAAAAACTGCTTTCCGCCTTGATGACTGCATACACCAGTGGGATAGGGAGTTTGTTGGCGCCGGCATGTTTGACTGCGGTTTCGCGAAACGGCAGCGGGAACTGCAGCGCCAGGGATTGTCGCAAATCCTTGGCGCTGAATCTCCCCGGATCCTTGCCCACAAGGTTGTAGGCGCCGTTAAAGTCGTCCATTTCGAGATACAATCTGGCGATGCCCAGCAGCTTAGTGGTATCGCTGGTTTTGCTCTTTAACGTTGCCAGTTCTTTTCTAGCCTCATCAAACAGCCCGAACGTGATCAACGCCTTGACCCGATCATTGTTGGCCGGCAACGGCAGGTTGTCGAGGGTATCGCCGCTGATGCGCGCCAACCTGGGGTTGTCAAGGGAGCCGGTATTATTGCCATCTTCAGCAGGAAGCTTGGCAAGAGAGTAGTAGCTTAAGGGGAAGTCGCGCTGCAGCGAGGAGTAGGCTGTTTCAGCCCCCTTGGCATCGCCGGAAGCTGCTTTGACCCGGGCAAGCCAGTAGAGGGCGCGGTCACGGTTGGTGTCGCATTCGGCGAGCTTGCTGAAATAGTATCCGGCCGTCGATAACTCACCAGCTTTGTAGCCGCTCCAACCTGCCTCCCACCATACCTGCTTCTTGAGGCTCGAATCCGGATATTCCTTGAGCAACCGCTGGCTAAGGGCAAGGACTTCGGTCCATTGTTGGTCAGATTTTTTGATCAGCGCCGCTTCGAGCAAGGCGTTGTCCGCTTCATTGGCTTTGGGCCAGTTATCTGCAACCTGAAGAAAGGTTTTGACCGCCTCTGCGTGCTGTTCGCTTTTGTCGCGGCATCTGGCGATCCAGTAGGTGGCCTCCGCCAGATGTGCCGGATCCTTGGTTGTCGAGGCTACTTTGGCGAAAATGGGCAAGGCGTCCTGGTAGTTACGGCTGCGATATACGGCCTGCCCCTGTTTCAGGTCGAGGCGATCGATGAAGTTCCTGCTCTGTCCATCGCGAGGCACCGCTTTGAAGGCGACCGCAGCCTGGGAGAATTTCTTCTGGTCGAACAGGGCCGAGGCCCGGCGGCATAGCTCTTCCGGCGTATAAGTATCAGGTGGGTATCCGGCTGCCCCTAGTCGTTTCAGGTCATCGGCCGCAGCTGCGGCTTGTGACGATGCCGGGTTGGTCAACCACAGATTGCGCAGAATCTTGACGGCGGTTGTCGGTTCGCCAAGCGCTTCGCGGCTCAGGGCGATGCGATACTGGGCATTGAGCGAGTCACTGCCGGACGGGTAGATCTCAATAAATTTCTGATATGCTGAGATCGCGGCCTTGAGGTTTTGCTGGGCGTAATAAATATCTGCAGCCAGGATCAGCGCCGGCCGCTTCATAGGGGTATCGGGGTATTGTTTCTGCAGCTCTAACAGAGGAAGAAGGGCTTCGTCATATTTCTTCAGGGCGTTCAGCGACTGGGCCTGGTAATAAAGGGCATAGTCGCCGAGGATTGCCAAACTCTTGGCTGCTGCCTGAAGGTTGTTGCTCGCCTCCTGCCACTCCTTGGCCCGGTAGGAAGCCATGCCGGCTATGAAGTCTCTGGCGCCTCCAGCGGGAGCTGTCTTGGCAAGCTGCAAGGCTCCGGTATAATCCTTAGAGCGGAGCAGGTTGGCTGCAGCAGAGAGGGCGTCGCCCTGAAGAGGGAACAGCTGGCTCTTCATTCCGGATGCCGGAACAGAGATGAGCAACAGTATTGCAACAATGGTTATTAAACGGAACACGAGGGAGCATCCAAATGATAGGTATTATGAGGGTCGCATCTTGATGATGACCGAGCCACCAAGACGGCATAGTAGCCATACGGGATTGCAAATGCAAAAGGTTTTTTCGAGGCTGTTTGACAGTGCTGGGATTGTAAGGCATATTCTGCGTGCCGAAATCGGCGATGAATTGGTGGGTTGCAGTAACTTGAGACCGGCAATGATGAGGGAAACGCTATGAAACCAGATAGAGAAGGGGTGCTTCAGGCCATTCGCGAAAACGGAGGATCGATGGGGTATCGCGATCTTGCGTCTCTTTTTGACATTGATCGACTGAGAAAAAAGGGTTTTGCCGCAGTTCTCGACCGTATGGTGGCGTCCGGCGAGCTAGTAGTGCTTGGTGGTCAGCGGTATTCGCTGGCAGATGGTGAGGGGACTGTCACAGGGAAACTTGCCATGCACCGCGATGGTTATGGTTTCGTAACCCCTGACGTGGGAGGGTCTGACATATTTGTCCCGGCACGTGGACTGAGGGGCAACCTCCATGGCGATATTGTCGAGGTCGCTGTTGTGGCGCAGCCAGGTGGCAAACGCGAGGGGCGTGTTTTGAAGACCATCGAGCGTGGGCTGAAACGTATTATTGGCCGCTATGAACTGCTTCGTGGCTTTGGTCGGGTGATGAGCGATGATCCCAGGGTATCCCAGGAGGTGATCATCCCGGCCAAACATGCGGCCAATGCCGTGAATGGCCAGGTGGTTGTGGCAGAGATCACTGCGTACCCATTAGAGCGGAAACCGGCTATGGGGCGGATTGTGGAGGTACTCGGCTGGCCCGATGATCCTGATGTCGAGGTCCAAACCGTTATTCGCAAATATGAACTGCCGAACAAGTTTGACAAGGCAACGCTAAGTGAGGCCCGCAGTGTCGGGGTGATCGCTGAGGCGGACCTGGCCGGCCGGACCGATCTGCGCGGATTGACCATTGTGACTATCGACGGCGAGACCGCCCGTGACTTCGACGATGCCGTGTCGGTCCGCAGGGAGGCGGACGGCAAGGTTCGGCTTTGGGTATCCATTGCCGATGTCTCCCACTATGTTCGTCCCGGTTCTCTTCTCGACCGTGAGGCCTATCTGAGGGGTACCTCGGTCTATTTCCCGGACCGCTGTCTGCCGATGCTCCCTGAGACTCTCTCCAACGGCATCTGCTCGCTTAATCCGCAAGAAGACCGCCTGACGCTGACCGCGGAGATGGTGTTCGACAAGGGTGGCAACCGGGTTGACCAGGCTTTTTACCAGAGCGTGATCAGGAGTGCGGCCCGTCTTACCTATACCCAGGTTGCCGAGGTGCTGGAAGAGCAGAAGCCGGAAACGGTTAAGGCGCTGGCTGCAGTTGTTGACGATCTGAAACTGATGGAGGAGCTGGCGCGTCGCCTGATGGAGCTGCGTCGCACCAGGGGTAGCCTGGATTTCGATCTGCCCGAGCCGGAGATCATTATCGATATTACCACCGGCACCACGGTGTCCATTGCCCGTTCGACCAGGAACATCGCCCATCGTTTGATTGAAGAGTTCATGCTGGCAGCCAATGAGGCTGTTGCCGGACATCTGGAGCAATCCGGCATCCCTTCGCTTTACCGGGTGCATGAACCCCCGGTCCCGGAAAAGATCCAAGCGTTTTCAGAACTGGCCGCCGGATTCGGCCACCACCTGGTTACCGAAGAGGGGCGAGTAACCGGCAGCGAGCTGCAGCGTCTTCTGGATGGGGCGATTGGCAAGCCGGAAGAGTTGATGCTCAACCGGGTGCTGTTGCGGAGCATGAAGCAGGCGCGCTATGCTGCGGAAAACCTCGGTCATTTCGGCCTGGCCGCCAAGACGTATACCCATTTTACCTCACCGATTCGCCGCTACCCTGATCTGGTGGTACACCGGATACTCAAGCTCAAGCTGGCTGGAAACATTGCAGAATCCACAAGAGAAGAGCTGGAGAACACTCTCCCTGAGACCGGGATTCATACCAGCAAGCGGGAACGGGTGGCGATGGAGGCTGAGCGCGAGCTGGTGGAACTCAAGCGGTTACAGTTCATGAAGCAAAAGGTTGGTGAAGAATTCGAAGGGTTCATCATCGGGGTAACGACCAGCGGCTTTTTTGTTGAACTGAACGAGTTTTTCGTGGAGGGGATGGTTCCAGTCACCGGACTGAAAGACGACTACTATATCCATGCCGAGAAACAGCATGCACTGGTTGGGGCCAATACCCGCAGGATGTTCCGGATCGGCGACCGGGTTAAGGTGCTGGTAGCTGCGGTCAGCCTGGAACAGCGGCAGATCGAGTTCGCTCTGCTTGACCATATCCCGCTGCAACAGACTGATGCCGGCTGGGAGCTGGACCTGCCGAAACCGAAGCGAGTTGCTGGCAAGTGGCCGGATGCCCGGCGCGGCAGGGAGGGTGGCAGACCGACCGATAAAAAAGCTGGGAAGAAGACTGGTAACAAGAAGATGGCTGGTAACCGCAAAGGGCGCGGCAAGCGGCGTTGAAAACGGGTTGCACCTTGAGCTGCTGCTGTGCTACTTTGCATTGGTTTTACTAAATATTTCTGTGGAGCAGATACATGGAGAACGAAAAGGGGAACGACAAGGTTCTTTCGCTGATAGAGCATCTGGTGGAGCTGCGTCGCAGGTTGATCGTAATTGTGTTTGCCGTTGTTATTGGCATGGGGGTGGCCTGGAACTTTTCCGGTCCGGTTCTTACTTTTATCGAGAAGCCTTTGACCGGCAAGACTTATCTGACTGAAGTCAAGAAATCGGCCTATCTCAAGGTAAAAGAACATTTTCCGTCACTATATACTCGATATCAGCTCGACAAAGAATTCACGGTAGCTCCCAAGGACAGGCGCCTCAACTACAGTGCTCCTCTGGAGCCGTTTTTCGTGCAGTGCAAAATTTCGGCAATTGCCGGCCTGATACTGGTTCTGCCGGTGGTGTTTTTCCAGATATGGCTTTTTGTCGCGCCGGGGCTGACGATAAAGGAAAAACGGATGGTCTTGCCATTCATCAGCGTCAGTACCCTCAGCTTTTGTGTCGGTGCGCTTTTTTTTCTGCTGATCATCTGGCCGGTTATTATCAACTTTTCGCTCTCCTATGAGGCCGAGGGGCTGCAGAGCTGGTTCAATCTCAGTTCCTATGTCAACTTCTGCCTGCGGTTGATCCTGATGTTCGGTCTTATTTTCGAACTCCCGATCCTGATGCTGCTCCTAGGACGTTTTGGTATCGTCACCTATCCGTTCCTGGCCCGCAACCGCAAGTATGCATTGCTGGCCAGTTCCATCATTGCCGCCTTCCACGCCGACCTGATCACCATGTTTGTCATCATGGTGCCACTTTATTTGATGTATGAGATCAGCATCTGGGTTGTCTGGCTTTTCGGTAAGAAACGACCGGTTCCGGAGACCTCGGAACTGGCTCCAATAGATTGATTGCAAGGGAGAGAAGGGTGTATGGAGATTTATCGCTCCCTTGAAGAGATCCCCGCGTCACTGGGTACGAGCGTTGTAACCATTGGCAATTTTGATGGCGTGCATCTCGGCCACCGGGAAATATTTCGCACGGTCCGTACTGCGGCGGAACGAGAGGGGGCGGTTTCGGTTGTCGTCACCTTTGTGCCGCATCCGCTAAAGGTTATTCCCAACCCGAAGAAGCATCTCAAGCTGATCAATACCTATGCGGAAAAGGAAAACCTGATAGCAGCGTCCGGCATTGACTGCCTGCTGACCATTCCCTTTGAGGACTCATTCGCTGCGTTGACGGCGCGGCAGTTTGTCGAGGATGTTCTCGTCAAGCGACTTAAAGTAACGCTTCTTGTGATCGGTTATGATTATTCGTTTGGCCGCAACCGGCAGGGAAATGTCTCTACTTTGGTGGAGATGGGGAAAGAGTTCGGTTTTAAGGTCCAGGTGCTTGAGCCGATAGGGCATGAAGGAATGATCTACAGCAGCAGCCAGGTGAGACGGCTTATTCAGGATGGAGACGTTGTTGGTGTGGTGCCGTTGCTTGGGCGTCAGTTCTCTCTTGGCGGGGTTGTGGTGGCCGGACATCGCCGGGGAGCAGGTCTTGGTTTTCCCACAGCCAACATCAGAACTGAGAAGGAACTCATCCCTGCGAGCGGCGTCTATGCCGTCAAGGTTAAGATAGATGAAGCGTTGTATGATGGCGCCTGCAACATCGGCAACAACCCGACCTTCGGCAACGACGAGACATCCATCGAGGTGTTTCTCTTTGATTTTGCCGGTGATCTCTACGACAGGGAGCTGCGTATTTATTTCATTGCAAAGATCCGTGACGAACGTAAATTCGCAGGGGTAGACGAGCTCAAGCACGCGATTACTGCTGATGTTGCCCAGTGCCGGAAGATTCTGGGCGCAACGTCGGTGATCGAATACCGGGAGTACTTGGAGAGGGTCTGATTTTGGGAAAACAGGGTGTAGATTATAAATTCTGGGTCGGTATCGGCATCAGTGCCCTCTGCATGGGGTTGCTGTTCACCAAGATTGACCCTCATAAGGTTGCTGCGGCGTTCCGCGAGATGGATTGGCGCTATCTGGTGCCCGCGGTTATTGCCACCTTCATCAGTTTCTTCGGCAGGGCGGTACGCTGGCACTTCCTGGTGCTCCCCCTTAAAAAAGTGCCGCTCGGCTCGCTGTATCCGGCGACCATCATCGGCTATATGGCCAATAACCTTCTTCCCGCAAGGCTGGGGGAGTTTGTTAGGGCATACGTTCTTGCCCGCAAGGAGGGGATTGATACCAGCGCGGTCTTTGCGACCCTGGTTGTCGACCGGCTCTGCGACGGGTTCACCGTGCTGTTGATGCTCCTTTTTACCTTCTTCACCCTGCACCTTCCTCCAGGAATGGAGACGGTCCAGCAGCGGATGGTTGCCGGAGGGTATATTACCCTGACCCTTTACTGCGGGGTGATTGCGTTTCTGGTGCTGCTGAAACGACGGACCTCCTGGACCCTAAGTCTCGTGGGGAAACTGCTGCGCCCTTTTCCGGCGGTCTTCTCAGAAAAGCTGATACCGCTCCTCGGATCGTTCATAGGGGGGATCCGCCTGTCAACGGCGCCACGGGAGCTTGCTGCGGTTATCGCCAGCTCTCTCTTCATCTGGGCGTTCGCCGCCTGGCCGGTTGACCTACTGCTCCGCTCATTTGGCATCGTGCTGCCGTTCACCGGCTCGCTCTTTATTCTTATCTTCCTGGTGTTCGGGGTCATGGTCCCCGCCTCTCCAGGTTATGTCGGCACCTATCACATCGCTTGCGTTACGGCCCTGGCGGCTTTCAACATCCCTTCCGAAAAAGCGCTGTCCGTAGCACTGGTAATCCATGGGGTAAGCTTTTTCCCGGTTATTATCGCCGGCGCCTATCATATGTGGCGTGAAAAGATCTCGTTTTCATCAATCAGGACGACCTCGCCTGAAAAGGAGCTACAATCTTGAAAGCCGACCGACTCTTCTTTAGGCTGGACCACTGCGCGCTGCTTTCGTTCCTGGTTCCGCTGAGCATTTATCTCATGACCCTTGCGCCGTCCGTCACTTTTTTCGATAGCGGCGAGTTCATGACCGCCATTTACTCGCTGGGGTCTGCCCATTCCCCCGGATACCCTTTTTTCATCAATTATGCAAAGCCGTTCACCTTCCTCCCTTTCGGGAGCATCGCCTTCCGAGTCAACATTGCTACCGCGGTTTCCGCTGCTGCTGCATGTTATGCCGTGTACCTGCTGGTTACCTATATCCTTGCCAACGAGCGTCTTTCAGTAGATAGCAAGTTTTCGGCCTTGTATATCCGCCTTGTCGGCTTGGCTGCGGCACTTTCGTTTGCCTTTACCCCACGTCTCTGGTTGCAGTCGAACCATGATAAGCCGTATCCGATCATTTCCTTTATTGCAGCGGTGGTATTTTTCCTGGTGCTCAGGTGGCGGGAGAGCTATCGGCAAGGGGACGAACGCCCGGCCTATATCTACCTGGGGGCATTTCTGTGTGGGCTCGGATTTGGTGCGCACCAGACCATGGTCTTGATGGTGCCGGTATATGCCTTCATGATTGTTGCCACTGATTGGCGAATCATAAGCCGTATTAAGGAGATGGTTCTCGCAGTGGCTTTTGCCACGCTCGGTTTTGCCGTCCATCTCCATATTCCTGTCCGGGCAACCCGGAATCCGCTGCTGAACTGGGGTGATGCCAAGACCCTTGACCAATTTCTCTGGCATTTCCTGCGTAAAGGGTATCCGGTGGAAAAGCCGGTGCGCGATTTCAATCTGTTCTGGCAACAGGTCAACGCCTTTAATGTCCCGTATGAATATACCTGGATCGGTCTTGTCCTGCTTGTCATCGGTTGCTTGCTGTTCCTGCGCAAGTTTCTTCACGGCATCATGGCTTATATCGTCGGAATTCTCTCCTTTATTGCGGTAATCGTCGGTTATTTCAACACGCCCGAGGATCTGATCTTTCTGACAGAGGAGTTTTTCACGCCGTTGTACCTGCTATCGGCGGTTTTCATTGGGCTCGGGATGTTTATGCTGCTCAAGCTGTTTCTGTTTATCCTCCCTTTTCTGCGTCGTCCGGCGCTCCCGGCTGCCGGTGCCATTGCCGGGTTGCTGATGGCGCTGCCGTTTACCATCTGTTCCCTCAATTATGTGGTGAACGACCAGCATTTGAACTACATAGCCAACGACTACGCTAGTAACTCCCTGCGTACTCTTCCCCAGGGGGCTATTCTTTACACCTGGGGAGACAGCGGCGCCTTTCCCCTCTGGTACCTGCAGGGGGTGGAAAGGATGCGCGAGGATGTTGATTTGTTACATACACCCCATCTTGTTTTTGATTGGTATCTGGATGGGTTCCCGAAGTTGTTTAAAAACAGTGTGCTCCGGGCGATTCCTTTGGAAACCCAAGCCCCTGAGAATGTGCTCAAAATGGCCATATCCGAACAGATCGGCAAGCGACCGGTGTTTGTGGATTTTTCCACACGGTTCTCAATCCCGTTCGAATCATTTGCGCTCCTGCAGAAAGGGGTTTGTTACCAGCTCAAGTATCAGGAGGGTGGGGGCAGCGGCGTACCTGACCCGTCGATATGGGACCTTTACAGCCTGAGGGGGATGAGCGGCGACATGTTCTTCCGCGATCTTGACACCGGCAAGGCGATTCTCATTTACGCTAACAGCCACATTGAGGCCGGAGAGGCGTTGATCCGTTTCGGTAATTTCAACGAAGCCAGAAAGCAGTTGATGATGGCCGAGCAGATTGCCCCTGAAACAAAGCGACAGGTCGATCAAATACGCTCCAGCTACGGACTCAGGTAATGATCATCCGCAGCACCTCATAAATTCCGTTACTGCGTCGCCTTGACAACATGAAGCCTTGATTTACTATGTTACATTGATAACAATCTTCATGATAAAGCCATGAGCAACTCACGGAAATTAACAGTAGCGTGAATAGCGCCATAAGCAAGGGCTGAGAAACCGGAGAGGTGAGCTTCAGTTCTCTCCTTGCGATAGGCTAGTTAGAGCTTAGTTGAGGGCTATTTACAAAGCTGTCATTTGAGGTTTTCTATGCAGTCAAGCAGGCTCGGTGATCTCCTTGTTCGCAACAATCTAATCACCAGGGAACAGCTTTCCGCGGCTCTCGAGGAGCAGAAGCAGGCCGGAAGCCAGGTGCGACTCGGCACGATCCTGATCCGCAACAGTATTATCACCGAGGAAGACCTCGTGTCTTTCCTTTCCAAGCAGTATGGCGTTCCTTCAATCAGCCTTTCCGAAGTAGAAATCGATCCCGCAGTGATAAAAACCGTACCGGTCGACGTTGCCCAGAAATACCAGGTAGTACCTGTGAACCGGGCCGGTGGCACCCTTATTGTCGCAATGAGCGACCCATCCAATATCTTCGCGGTTGATGACATCCGCTTCATGACCGGATTCAGCATTGAAGTCGTTGTTGCGCCTGAATCTGCAATCAAGAGCGCGATTGACAAGTATTACGACCAGTCGGCCTCGCTGGCCGATGTCATGAGCGATATCGAGGGGCTTGAAGATCTGGAGGTGGTGGGGGACGAGGAAGATGTTGATATTTCCTCCCTGGAGCGGGCCACTGAGGATGCGCCTGTTGTAAAACTGGTGAACCTGATACTGACCGACGCCATCAAGAAAAAGGCCAGCGATATTCACATTGAACCGTACGAGAGGACCTTTCGCGTCCGATACCGGATTGACGGTGTCCTGTACGAGGCGATGAAGCCGCCGATGAAGCTGAAAAATGCCATAACCTCGCGCATCAAGATCATGTCGGAACTGGATATTGCCGAGCGGCGACTGCCTCAGGACGGCAGGATCAAGATCAAGCTCGGCGGCGGCAAGGATATGGATTTCCGGGTCTCGGTACTGCCGACGCTTTTCGGCGAAAAGATTGTTCTCCGCTTGCTCGACAAATCCAACCTGCAGCTCGACATGACCAAACTTGGCTATGAAACGGATGCGCTTGCCCATTTTCAGGCCGAGATCCACAAGCCGTTCGGCATGGTGCTTGTCACCGGACCGACCGGCAGCGGCAAGACAGTATCGCTCTACTCGGCTTTGTCCGAGCTGAACAAGGTAACGGAAAATATTTCCACTGCCGAAGATCCGGTTGAGTTCAATTTTGCCGGGATCAACCAGGTGCAGATGCATGAGGATATTGGCCTCACCTTTGCTGCGGCGCTGCGCGCCTTTCTGCGCCAGGATCCTGATATCATCATGATTGGTGAGATCCGGGACTTCGAGACTGCCGAAATTGCCGTTAAAGCCGCACTTACCGGCCATATGGTGCTCTCCACTCTGCATACCAACGATGCTCCGGCTACCATCAATCGTCTCCTCAACATGGGGATTGAGCCGTTTCTGGTTGCCTCTGCCGTCAACCTGATCACTGCCCAGCGTCTGGCGCGACGCGTGTGCTCAGAATGCAAGGTGGTTGAGGAGGTTCCGGTCAAGGCGCTTATCGCTGCCGGTGTGCCGAAGGAAGAGGCTGAGGAGTTCGTCTGCTACCACGGCACTGGCTGTCCCAAGTGCAATGGCACCGGATTCAAGGGACGTGTCGGTTTTTACCAAGTGATGCCGATGCTTGAGGAGATCAGGGAATTGATCCTCAACGGCGCCAATACTGCCGAAATCAAGCGCGAGTCGATGAGGCTGGGTATCAAGACCATGAGGCAGTCCGGCCTGACAAAGCTCAAGGAAGGCGTGACATCTTTTGAAGAGGTGCTGCGGGTAACCGTAGCTGACGATTAGAAGGGGGCCTGGCAATGGCAAACCTGCACCAGTTGCTGAAAGAGCTTGTAGAGCGTGGCGGTTCCGACCTTCATATCACAACGAATACGCCACCGCAGATCCGGGTTGATGGGAAGTTGATCCCGCTTGATCTGCCACCGTTGAATGCCGTGGACACCAAGCAGCTCTGCTATAGCGTACTGACCGAGGCGCAGAAACATAAATTCGAAGAAGAGAGCGAACTTGATCTTTCTTTCGGTGTCAAAGGGCTGTCACGGTTTCGCGGCAATATCCTGATCCAGCGGGGAGCTGTAGCCGGTGTTTTCAGGGTAATTCCGTACAAGATACTGACGTTCGAGGAGTTGGGTCTGCCCCCAGTTGTCAAGGAGCTATCAGAGAAGCCGCGCGGGCTCATCTTGGTAACCGGACCGACCGGGAGCGGCAAATCTACCACTCTTGCTTCAATAATCGACAAGATCAACACTGAGCGTCACGATCATATTGTGACTATTGAAGATCCGATAGAATACCTGCATCCGCATAAGGGGTGTCTGGTGAACCAGAGGGAAGTCGGGGCCGATACCAAAAGCTTCAAAAATGCCCTAAAGTATGTGCTCAGGCAGGATCCGGACATAGTTCTCGTTGGTGAGTTGCGGGATCTGGAGACTATCGAGGCTGCACTGACCCTTGCCGAGACAGGGCATCTCTGCTTTGCCACGCTTCATACCAACTCCTGCGCCCAGACCATCAACCGGATTATTGATGTTTTTCCCCCCTATCAGCAGACCCAGGTGCGCACTCAACTCTCCTTTGTTCTTGAAGGGGTGTTGTCACAGACACTTATTCCAAAGGCCGGTGGTCGCGGCAGGATCCTTTCCCTGGAGGTGATGGTGCCGAACCCGGCAATACGGAACCTGATCCGTGAGGACAAGATCCACCAAATATACTCCCAGATGCAGGTAGGACAGGACAAGTTCGGGATGCAGACCATGAATCAATCACTCTATTCTCTTTACAAGCGTAGATTGATCACTCTGGAGGACGCTTTGGGGAGGTCGCCGGAACCTGATGAACTGAAGCAGATGCTTTCTGCTCCAGGCGGCGTTAACCAGCCACGCAGGCCTATGCAGTAGCGAGATAAGAAGAACCATAGATTGAGCTTCTTATGAAGGCTGAACGCTGCTGCTGGTGCTTTTGACAGAATCAATGATGCAGGAGGAACAATGCCCAAGTTTAACTGGGAAGCACGGAACAAATCAGGTCAGACGCAAAAAGGGGTCATGGAGGCTGAAAACTCCAGCAATGTTGAAGCCCAACTAAAGCGTTTCGGTTTTACCGGAATATCTGTAAAAGAAGACGGCAAGGGGTTTGGCAAGGATTTCAAAATCCCGGGGCTGAGTGGCGCAAAAAAGGTCGAGACCAAAGATCTGGTGGTCTTTACCCGCCAGTTTGCGACCATGATCGATTCCGGTCTGCCGCTGGTTCAGTGTCTCGATATCCTTTCATCGCAGCAGGAGAACAAGACGTTCAAGGATGTGCTCCTGAAGGTCAAGGAGAGCGTCGAGAGCGGTTCCACCTTTGCCGACTCTCTGGCAAGGCATCCGAAGGTTTTCGACCAGCTGTATGTAAACCTCGTTGCGGCCGGCGAGGTCGGCGGTATCCTGGACACCATTTTGAATCGGCTTGCCGCTTACATCGAAAAAGCAATGAAACTGAAGAAGCAGGTAAAGGGGGCGATGGTCTATCCGGCTACCATCATGTCTATCGCCGTTATTGTCGTAGGTGTGATTCTCGTATTTGTCATCCCGACTTTCGCCAAGATGTTTGCCGATTTCGGTGGTGACCTTCCGGCTCCAACCAAGTTTGTTATCGCGCTAAGCAATTTTTTCAAGAAGTACATCTTGGTAATGATTGCAGCGATGTTTGGCTTAAAGTACCTTATCGGGAAATATTACGATACCCCGATGGGTCGGAAAAACATAGACAGTTGGGCGCTTAAGGCACCGATCGCCGGCCCTCTGATCAGGAAGGTCTCGGTTGCCAAGTTTACCCGTACCTTGGGCACCATGATCAGCAGCGGCGTGCCGATCATGGATGGCCTGGAGATCGTTGCCAAGACCGCCGGCAACAAGATTGTCGAAGAGGCGATATACAATGTGCGGCAGTCGATCTCCGAAGGGAAGACCATTGCCGAGCCGTTGGCTGAGTGCGGGGTATTTCCGCCGATGGTAGTGCAGATGATTGCCGTAGGTGAGGCCACCGGCGCCATGGATACCATGCTCAACAAAATAGCTGATTTCTATGACGATGAGGTGGACGATGCGGTATCCGCCCTTACTGCCATGATGGAGCCTATGTTGATGGTGGTGCTTGGCACAACAGTCGGCGGGCTGGTGGTAGCAATGTACCTGCCGATATTCAAGCTTGCGGGAGCCGTTGGCGGTTAAGCAATGAGTGATAGGAGGCGTCTCACCTGGTACGCCATTGCCAGGATGATCGTGGTCACGCTGTTTTACGCCTCCACGTCCATTCTCTATGAGAGCCACCCTGAAAGCTTCGACAGCCTCTCTCTTTCAGGGTTGTGGAAGCTGATCGGCGCGACCTATATTTTTTCTTTTCTCTCTTTGGCCGCTCTGAGTCTGCAAGAAAAAATCCGCCCGGTACTTACATACACCCAGATCATCTGGGACCTGCTGCTGGTAACTCTGCTGATTCTCCTGACCGGTGGCATCTCTTCTCCTTATTCTTTTCTTTACATACTGGCCATAATCTCTTCCTCGGTGCTGCTGGCCCGCAGACAGGCATTTTATGCCGCATCACTCTGCGCCATTCTCTATGGCGCAATCATTGACC